>JAJZTL010000119.1:3803-5025 GCA_021848965.1 Pseudomonadota bacterium | reverse complement strand
TCCGATCTAATACAAAATATTTCAATAAAAGAGAATATAATGAGCTTACAAAAATACATACAAGAAGAATTAGACACTGAAAAAAAACTAAGTGACGACGCATTTAGATTAGATGAATTTAAAAAATTCGTTGCAAATTTCTTTGTAGAGTTACGCAAAAAAATTGCGATTGAACAGAAAAATCAAGAGAACACTGAAGAAGAGAAAATAGATATGTTTCAAATGGCTATTGAAAAAATTTGTGGATGGGCATTCGAAAGTGTCGAGCAAACATCGATAACGGGTATACAGGAACTTCCAACAAAAGAAAAAATAAAATTTTTTAAAACATACCTCGTTGAAAATCAAGTTGCATCAATTTGTTTAGCTGAGTGCATGTTGCAAGTGCCAAGTAACACGATGAATGAAAGGGGGCGACAGTGTTGTCAAGAGTTAAGAGAAACAAAAAATAGCCATGGAGAACGTCCATTTAACACTGTTTTAGCAGCGACAATTGCTGCCGCTATGGTAGTTAAGCCCGAAGAAAAAGAGAAAATCAAACAAAGTTTTGCCTATTCAATAACTAACCCATATTTTGTTTCAGCAATCACATGGACATTGGGTTGGAAAACAAATACAGCACGTAGTTTAAAAGAAGCTAAACTTCTTTTGCAGACCGATAAAGCGGATAAAGACGAAGATGTTTTGAGGACAACAGAAAAAATTCTTAAAGCATTGGAGATGAGAACATTAGAATTATCTGGGCAAACGAATGCGTGGTGGCGTTCTGCGGCTGCAAAAAAAGTCATCGAAAATAAAATGTGCGTTTTAGGTGAATTAAAAAGTAAATTTCAGATTGATAAGTCGAATGAAACAAGTGATGTAGACCATGAACAGAAAGATAATAAATTCTTACAAAAGTCACATGATGAAATAAGAGAAGATTTTATTAAATGGAGGCATGAAAATATGGAGGCTTTAAAGGCCAGAAGCAATAGTTTATCTTCTTCAATTTTTGGTCCAACAAAAACAGAAAAGCTAATTGCCGCTGCAGGAATAGCTCTTGATGCAGGAGAAATAGAATTAACTGAAGCACAAAATAGAAAAAGAAACCAACTTAGAGGCGTTTAATAACAGGGCTAACGCGTCTAAATTCTTGTAAAATAAAGGCCTTTAGCACATAAAACATTAAAATTTTTGTTCAAATTGCCAATGAAATCGCTAAACGTAGGGGTAGGTCTTG
>JAJZTL010000119.1:0-3793 GCA_021848965.1 Pseudomonadota bacterium | reverse complement strand
GATAAAAACTGTGCATTTTCGGGCGGGCACAAGACCCGCCCCTACAAAAACCACCTACAAACCTTGATTTTATTGGAATTTATACGCGTTCACCCTGCGTTTAATAATAAGCCCAGTCTTCTGTTAGAACAAATAAAAAAGCCTTGCATCTATTCAGCAGAGTTAGAAAAAAATAGCAAGTAGCCACAGCTCTGTGGATACTTGCTGAATAGTCCATAAAAAACTGTAAAGAGTCTGTGCGGTGGAAAATATTAATCAAAGCATGTATATTTACGAACGGTTCAAATCTTAATAAGTACATGTTACACAAACATTTCAAAAAGTTTCCTATTGGCCTATCCACATTAGATGAAATTGTTTCGTATGGATATTATTATGTGGATAAAACGCCGTTTGTTGATCGCTTACTCAGTGCTGGAAAATATTATTTTCTATCGCGTCCGCGACGCTTTGGAAAAAGCTTATTAATTGACACGTTAAAACAAGCTTTTTTAGGCAACAAGGCTATTTTTAAAGGATTATATTTGGAGAATCATTGGGATTGGAAGCAACAGTATCCAGTGATTCATATCAGCTTTGCATCCAATCAAAAAGAAAGTGCTAAGTATACTTTAGAAGATAAAATTGCTGCTCTTTTAGAGGCAAATGCAACCAATTATGGTGTATTCTTGCGGGGGAAAGATTATTCTGATCAGTTTGCTCATCTGATTAATGATATTTATCAAAAATCCAAGCAAAAGGTTGTGGTTTTAATTGATGAGTATGATAAGCCTATTTTAGATGCTATTGCGGATATTGCTCTTGCTGAAAAACTGCGAGATATTCTTCGTGGTTTCTACGGTGTAATCAAAGATAATGATAACAAACTTCAGTTTGTTTTTTTTACTGGTGTTACTAAGTTTGCGAAAGCTGGAATTTTCAGCGGACTAAATAATTTAAATGATATTACGTATGATGCAAAATACGCCACTATTTGTGGTTATACTCAAACAGAATTAGAAAATACTTTCGCAGGATTATTTACTTCTGAAGAATTGCCGGATATAAAAGCTTGGTACAATGGATATTATTTTGCAGACAATGATGGGGTGTATAATCCTTTCAGTATTCTCAATTTTTTTGACAAAAATAAAAAATTCGGAAATTATTGGTTCACATCCGGCACGCCAAGTTTCTTAGTTCATTTATTTAAGCAACAACAATTTTATATCCCTGATTTAGAAAATATTGAAATGAATATCAATGATATAGAAAGTTTTAATATTGAAGCTATTCCCTTATTGCCCTTATTGCTTCAAACAGGCTATTTAACGATTAAATCTACTTATCGGCGCGGCATTGTAACAATGTATACCCTAAGTTATCCCAACTTGGAAGTACGTCAAAGTCTTAACGATTGTTTAGCTGAAATGAATGTAGATAAAACTGTCAAGAATCTTACTTATCGGGCGTTAAATAGCGCTCTAACAGAACATCGTTTTGATAATATAACCCAAATATTAACGAGCCTTTTTGCGGCAATTCCTCATGATTGGTATCGCAATAATAATATTCAACACTATGAAGGTTTTTACTGTGCAACAGTATATTGTTATTTAATGGGATTAGGTTATATTGTCATTGCTGAAGATGTAACTTCACAAGGAAAAATTGATATGACAGTGATGCTAGACGAAAGTATTGTCATCATGGAGTTTAAATTGACAACCAATGGCGACGCACCGTCTGCTTTAACGCAAATCAAAAATCAACATTATGCAGATAAATACATTTCTTTACAAAAACCTATTTATTTATTAGGAATCAGCTTTGATCCAGAGAAACGTAATGTACGTGAATGTGTCTTTGAGTTGAACAAATAAAAAATCTTTGTATAATACTCGGCATGTTTTCAATATTTAAACGCAAAGAAAAAGAAGAAGTTCAACAGCTTTCAAAGGTTGATGAAAGTGCTTCCTCACACTCATGGTTTTCAAGACTCAAAGCGGGGCTCAAAAAAACACGCGACAGTTTCGGTAATGGACTGGCAAGACTGATTCTCGGA
This sequence comes from Pseudomonadota bacterium, assembly GCA_021848965.1. Lineage (GTDB taxonomy): Bacteria > Pseudomonadota > Gammaproteobacteria > Legionellales > Legionellaceae > CABHON01. The sequence goes on along the minus strand of JAJZTL010000119.1, from coordinate 1,749 downwards.
AAAAAACAAATCGATGCCGATTTGTTTGAAGAAATTCAGGCTCAGCTTTTAATGGCAGATGTGGGAATCGATGCAACACAAAAAATGCTGGATCATTTAACCAAAGCAGTTTCTCGACAAGAATTGACAAATCCTGAAGCTTTATTTTCTGCTTTAAAAGAACAATTAAGTGATATATTAAAACCGGTTGCACAACCTTTAATGATTAAGCCATTTTCTGAAACAGGAAGAACCTTTGTGCTCTTAGTGGTTGGTGTTAATGGCTCAGGAAAAACAACTACTCTCGGAAAAATGGCACATTTTTTTAAAAACCAAGGGTATTCCGTTATGTTAGCGGCGGGAGATACGTTCCGTGCAGCGGCGGTAGAGCAATTGCAAGCGTGGGGAAAGCGCAATGAAGTTCCGGTAATTGCGCAACAAACCGGAGCAGATAGTGCTTCAGTGATCTATGATGCCCTTTCTTCTGCTCAGGCACGAAAAATAGATATTTTATTGGCGGATACAGCAGGACGACTACATACTCAAGGACACCTCATGCGAGAGTTACAAAAAATTGTTCGGGTTATTAAAAAATTAGATCCCGATGCCCCTCATGAGACTTTGTTAGTATTAGATGCAGGAATTGGGCAAAATGCCATTAATCAAGCAGAACAATTCCATAAAGAAATGGGATTGACGGGTATCACCATGACAAAGCTAGATGGAACGGCTAAAGGTGGCATTATGTTTGCAGTAGCAGAAAAAACTCAACTTCCCGTTCGTTTTATCGGCGTCGGTGAAAGTATTGATGATTTAAAACCTTTTTCAGAAAAAGAGTTTGTTTCTGCTTTATTTGAGGAGGGTTCATAGGAAGCTAACTATGGTTCAAAAGGATTCAGTACAACAAGATCTTGATAGTAATTAAAATCTTTTATATTGCGTGTCACAATAACTGCATCGTAATATAAAGCGGTGGCCGCGATTAAACTATCAACTGCGGGAACAGGGCGATTTATATCAGCAAGTAAACGTCCCCAGCGATCAGCAACATCGCTATTAATCGACAACAATCTATTACCAAACCAACCGGGTAAATCTTTTTCTAGCCATAATCTTAATTGGTCTTTTTTGGATGAAGCTGCTAGTTTTTCCACACCTTTGCGAAGTTCTCCCCATGTTAATACGCTTAAATAAAGCGATAAAGAAGGTATTCCAGCTAATTTCTTAATCACACATTCATTCGGTTTGTCTTTCATTAACTCCGAAACGATATTCGTATCAAGAAGATATTTCATAAATCAATTTCTCGTGTATTAGTATTAGATAGTAAACGCTCCAAGTCCAAATCCACACCTTTCAGAGGAGAGTTTTGCATAAATTCTACAAAATTTTCTTCTGGCTGCGTTAATCGTTGGTATTCTTCAATAGATAAAACAACGACAGTAGGTTTACCATGAAGCGTTACTGTTTGAGGTCCTTCACTTATTACGGTTCTTATCACATCGCTAAAATGTGCCTTAGCTTCTTGAAGTTGCCATTCTCTCATATCATTCTCCTTTGGAAAACTAGTTTGTCTAGTTTTATTGTAGTAATATTTTGTTTTTTGTCAACCATAAACCAGCTAAATTTTTATATGAGTGTTATCATCAGGGCTAACGCGTCTAAATTCTTGTAAAATAAAGGCCTTTAGCACATAAAACATTAAAATTTTTGTTCAAATTGCCAATGAAATCGCTAAACGTAGGGGTAGGTCTTGTGCCTACCCGCCAA
>JAJZTL010000118.1 GCA_021848965.1 Pseudomonadota bacterium | reverse complement strand
TCCTGCTCGAGGCTCTGGTATTCCTCTAATTTGCGCACCAAAAAGCTCTTGGTCAGCTTCACCCTCTCTTTAATCCCTTTTGGCGTCAGCACGTACACATACTTCCACTTATTACGAGAAGCCGAGAAATGGTGGATTTTCATCCAACCCTTATCTATTAACGCCTGCATGCAATAATTGACCGCACCAAGGCTCACCGTGAGCTCTTTCGCAATCTCCCGCTGCGACAAATGCGGGGACGCTTCAATGAGGCGAATAATTTCAAATTCTAATTCTGAGGAGGACACAGTTTAAGGAAATAAAGGAAATTCAAAAAAATATTGTTTATATGTTTATGATTTTTAATGATAATTTTTGTATTTATTTTATTTTTATATTTATTTGAGCACGCTACCGCCCTGCCAACTTAAAAGCATTCAAAAATTAAATACGTTCAACCTCTGAACACTATACAATATTTTCATCATTTGTACATGACAAATTAATGACATAACCCATTCATAAGCAATCACTACATTTACACTCCATTCACCATTCCATGGATCACAATCAACAGTCTAATCATCCTTCGTTTAAATGTTATCCAGTTTGTTTATTACAAAAAATGACTAACACTCCTAGTTCCTTTAGTGTTAGCAGAAAATTTTGACGACATGGCGTAACCCATTGAAAATAATATAAAGTCGAGTCTAGCAAGGGCATTGAAAATCCTTGTGTCGGTGGTTCGATTCCGCCCCGGGCCACCAAGATTCAAAAAGAGAGCTCCAAGCTCTCTTTTTTCATTTCAGCTTCCCTAAAAGTAGCTGATGGTTTCTCTGCCTTGAGTCAGCGATTCTTGTCGTTGCTTAGAGTTTTGAATCTAAGAGTGGGGATTGATGATCCTGTTGGACCGTTCTTACTATGGGTAACTAAATTTACATTAAACATTGCTTGAATGTGAAAGCATATTAGTGGTAACTTGTTTTTTATAGGAATTAAATGGAGATCCATGTTTATGGATGCAGAAATAACTTTAGCAATCGAATCACGAAAAATGATTGCGTTTATATATGAGGGGCATAGTCGAACAGTAGAGCCTTATTGTTTTGGAATTGATAAAAAAGGAAATAAAGCAATAAGGGCATTCCAAGTTGGCGGAGGCAGTAATTCCGGATCACCACAAAGTTGGAAGCTGTTCTTAATTGCTGATATTAGAGGTCTCAATATAACAAATACAAATTTTGCCGAAAACCGAATGGGATATAAACGAAATGATTCTGCATTCGACAGAATATTTTCTCAAATTTAGTTGGCGTCGTAATGAAAATTCGATCTCTCGAAGTAGTCGGCTTTAGATCGCTAAAAAACTTTAGTATCGAGTTTGATCCTCTCTTAACCGTCATAGTTGGAGAAAATGATGCTGGTAAAACATCCTTAATAGAGTGTTTAAGAGTTATTACACAAGATCGAGCAGTTGATGATGATGACTTTAGTTATGGTGAGAATGAGATTAGGATTAATGTAGAGATTGAAAATTTTATTTTTAATAAAACATATACTAAAGAGGCAGATAAACGCATATCATCTAATTTGTATGCAAGACCATCACAAGACTACAGAAATGAGTTGTTAGCGACAATTGGTTCGCCAACTTTTGACATAACCCAAGAAGAAGCCCAAGCACAACTTAAAAATACGGCCAAAATTTTTGGTTTATCTGTAAGGGCAAATTCCAATCTTAATAATTTAAAAGATCAATTAATTGAAAAATTAACTATAGATGGAGATTTAATAATTGATGATGCAATTTTTCCTAAATTTAATAATATTCAGTTAGATGGTAGGCAATTTGAAAATGTCCCAAGTTTTTTTAGAGAAGTTTTTTTAAAAGAAAAACAATTTAGCATTTGGCAGGAGTCTACATCTGATGGGTGCACGATAGAAGACTTTGTTAGAAGTTCTTTGCGAGATTATTCTGAAGATGTATCTCGACAAATTCGAGAGCAAGGAATTTTAGAAAAGTTAAAATTATATTTAGGGGAATTAATTGATATTCGAATTGAGCCGCTATTTCACCCTAAAGATCTGAGCTTAGATGCAAAGGTTAAATTTCTTGAGAATGGCGGTGAAATTAATATTGAAAATAAGGGCGATGGAACAAAAAGGCGTATTACTATGGCGCTATTGGAGTTCAAAAAAGATCAGACAAGGCTTTTGGGTGATAGTCATACAATCTATTTGTTAGATGAGCCAGACACTCATTTGCATGTTAAAGCGCAGTTGGATTTGGTTAAAACTTTATCAGGATTTTCAAGCAATGGGGATCAGATTATTTTGACCACTCACTCCCCTTTTGTTTTGAATGCGGTAAACCCAAGTCAGGTGAGATTGCTGTTGCGGAAGGAGGGTGTGACATCTAATAAAAAATTAACCATTGATTCAGATGCGGCTCAAAATGCACTGAGAGGTTTAGGGGTGGAAAACACACATCTTTTCTTCTCAAAAACAATAATAATTGTTGAAGGAGAGACGGAAGAAAATTTTCTGCATCATCAATATTTTAAAAATACAGGATGTAGTATTTCTTCAGCATTAATAAAGGTGATTAATGTTGAGGGAATTCAAAACATTGTAGGGTTTGGCCGCGCAATTTTAGAATTACATGATTCTCACCATATCTATGTATTGTGCGACAACGATCTTTCTGATGACTTGCGAACCTTGATTGATGAGTTAAATTTGGATGATGCCCATAAATTTTTTATAGGCCGAAAAGAGTTTGAGGATGCTTTTGAGTCGAATGTTTTGCATAAATGCTGGTCTGGATATTTATTAGATGCTGGCAAAGAGCCTCCCGAAGCATGGAACATTGAGGCAATAGAGCAATTGAAGCAAAAGGCACACAAAGAAGATCTCAAATTTTCTATAGAAATACGATCACTATCTAGAGGGAGTAAAAAAATGAGCAAACCCATCTTTGGTGAGGCTTTAGGGAGGTACGCAGAGATGGAGGAGTTGCCCAATGATTTAAAAAGCTTGCTCGTAGCCCTGGGGTGCTAATTTAAAAAAGACAGCAATAAGAATTTCTTGTAATATAGTAACCATTGCATAAGCAAAGGTTATAAATTGAATTAACTTCTTTACATATTTCAATTTCTGACGCAAGAGAAAAGATTGATGTATCTCTTGACACCATTCGTCGCTGGGAAAAGAAGGGGTTAATTAAGGCGTATAGATCTAGTACTGGACATCGTTACTTTGATAAAAAAGAGTTAGATAGGCTCTTGGCCAAAAATAGTGGAAGTGGTGATTTTGGTTATAAGGTTCTAAAGGCCAAAAAGAAGTCTAAATATTCTGTAGTTGAATTATTTGCTGGTGCCGTTGGTTTGGCTTTAGGCATGAAGAATGCCGGCCTAGATTGCAATTTACTAGTAGAGATAGACGAGAAGGCGGTTGAAACTTTAAAGGTCAATCGACCTTAATGGAATGTTGTTGCTGATGACATTGCTAATGTAGATTTAAAAAAAATTAAAGCCGATGTCGTAGCTAAAGGCTTTCCTTGCCAAGCCTTTAGCTATGCAGGCAAGAGGATGGGTTTTGAGGATACAAGAGGAACCCTATTTTTTGAATATGCTCACGCAGTAAAAGAAATCAAGCCAAAAGTAATTCTTGGCGAGAATGTTAAGGGTTTAGAGAGGCACGACAACGGAAGAACTCTCAAGACAATGCCCGAGTTTTAGAAGATGCTAGGTTATTAAAATTAATTAAAGAGTCCTTTAATAGAAGTCATGGTGTTTATGGCGCCCCAAGAGTATTTCTTGATCTTCGTGAAGCGGGAGAAATTTGTAGTAAAAATCGCGTTGAACGGTTAATGCGAGAAAATGGAATAAGAGCTAAAGGTAACTATCGATATAAACATCAACCCAGCAACAAACCTACCTCACCCATCCCATATATATTAAACAGACAGTTCGAGGTGACCCGACCTAATTTTGCTGGGGTAACTGATATAACTTAATTGAGATCTTGGGAGGGGTGGCTTTATTTGGCTGTAGTGATGGATCTTTTTTCAAGAAAGATTGTGGGTTAGGCAACTAGCTCTCTCATTAATCGAGAGTTAGCCATTGATGCATTAATGATGGCTGTCAAACAACGAAAACCAACAGTAACTATTATACATTTAGATCAAGGCTCTCAATATATCAGCGATGCATGGCGTCGCTTTTGTAAAGCTAATCAACTAGAGCCTAGCATGAGTCGAAGAGCAAACTGTTGGGATAATGCAGTTGCAGAATCCTTTTTTAGTAGCTTAAAAAAAAGAAAGAATTAAAAAACATATTTAAAGAATTAAAAAACATATTTATAGAACAAGATTGTTAGCTAGAGACGATATTGCCGACTATATTGATAGCTTTTACAATAAAGTCAGAAGGCATTCGTTTCTGTCTGGGATAAGTCCGGAACAATTTGAAAAAGCGTTTAAAACTAACAAAAAAAGTGTCCACTAAACCCCGGGAATTCCACAATACCTGGCACACTTTGCAAAATAGCTGAATCTGGATTGCTAGCTAGCATACTTTGCGCTGTCAGCTCTAATTGCGTACGACACTCATTAATCTCTTGGTAACGGCGCAATTGAACTTGAAAGGTTTTACAAGCCAACGACTCCTCTTTAATGGGTAAGGCAATGCTGTGTTGTGCTGTTTCATAGAGTTCAATGAGTTTAGCGGCTTTGTTGACCTTACGACCAATGATTGGGCTAGCAATCTGACAAAACTCATCTTGAGTATACTTGGTGATAGCGCTGGGAACAGGGCAGCGTAACAGGTAACTTATCCACCAATCGGCACGAGTACTGTGCCACCATTTACCCATCTCTGGGAAATAGAGAGGCAGATAATGGGTTAACAGAGAATGCTGTAAGCGTGTTCTACTCAAAGTGATTTGGTAGTAGGTTTTTGATAGTTCTTGAAGATCATGGTGTCCGGCAATTAAGGGATCAATGTAGCGCTGGGTAATACCTTGTTTAAGTAGTTCCAGCAACACTGTTGCATCTTTAGGGTCATTTTTATCCCATGAGTTAAACATGACTTCTCGATAGCGAGCGCTAGCAAGGGAAGAGATAAAGAAGGTATCGAATCCT
>JAJZTL010000117.1 GCA_021848965.1 Pseudomonadota bacterium | reverse complement strand
ATCTGCATAATTTTACTCCATTTTTATAGAGCATTGGGTTAGATTTTTAATGATTCAATAGTTGTCCGCCGTAGGGAATTATAATTGACCGCCAACACCTTGTTTCATGTTTTTAATTTTTAGACCAAGTCTAATAAGTTCTGCAGCATATTTTGAGACAGGAATGTCTTCTCTTGATGCTTGTTCTTCAATTTGTTTTTTGATGGATTCTTCAAGAAAAACCGTCACTCTAGCCATTAAAATACTCCTATTTAGCGTTTTCTACGTGAGAAAAAAATGAAAAAAAGCGGCACACATTAGCTCCTAGACTAGGATCACATTAGGATCACTTTGAAAAATAGTAGGCACATATTATATGCTAGCGCGTATCTATTTAGTGCCTAAATTTTAATAATTGTACCTAATGTGTAACGTTTTTGCACTTAAAATTAAATTTTTTTCATTTTGTACCGTATTAGGTCCTAGGCAGACGCTAATGTGTGCCTTCTCAAATTGGTAAAGAATTATAACCAATTTGAAATTGGCTATAAGGCTTGATAAATAAGGGTTGTTTCTCTGGCAACCAGTTGCGAAAGGTGTGGTAATTATAATTTTCTATTTCCTTTGTGTTTGTTGTGGGTGGTTTCGGCTTGTTCTTATTTGCAATGAGTAGTATTTTTGTTTCATGAAGAGTCGCGTTTTAAGCGAGTATATACCGTCTAACTTGCTCATTAATTTTATTTAAAATTTCGTGTTATTTTTATGAAAAATATTGTAAAATACACTCACTAAAATTTTACTGAGAAATATAAAATGCCTCTGATTAAACCAAAGAAAAAAATAGAATTAAAAATCTTAAAAATTTCAATAGATTCTGATGTGTTAGATGAAATAAATGCTTATAAAAATTTTGTTGGATCAGAATCGCTGGATGAATGTATTAATGAATCAGTTAAATTCGTTTTAAAAAACGATAAAGAATGGATTAAATTTAAAAAAGAAAAAAGCAAAGTTAGTGAGAAAAAATAATGACTATTGCAGAAAAACAAGAAGCGATAAAAAAACAACGCTCTTTTAATATTAAACTAGGTTCTATTTTGGTCAAAAATTTCACTAAAGGAAATGATCCAGTAGCTAAACAAGCATTAGAGTATTGCGCAAAAATGACCAGCAATACAAAAGATAGTGAAGCAATTAGAAATTTCATTAAAGAATGCGATCAATTATGTTAAATTCTGCTGATTTAGAAAGGGTAAAAGAACAGTCATATAAAGATTTATTTAAAGAGCGCGCAAGAAATGCAATTATTTTTTCTAGCATTGCTATGATAGTAATTTTTTTGGTTGGCCAAGCGATGAATACACAATCATCTTCATGGATCTATTTGGTAAGTTATGCTTATCTCACCATTTACCAAATTTTTAAACCAAAATGGATCGCACATATGCGTAATTTTTTAGGTATAGATAAAACAAAATAGTGATTAAATTTTAGAATATTTAACCGCAAAAATTTGTATAACGCATCACAAGACTACTCTCATGATGCGTTATAAATCAGATTCTAGTCTTCATTAGGTAGCATAATGGTGATGACCGGCTCACCTCTATCGCCACCGCTGATCATGGATTTTAACGTAATTTCTTTTGCATGTTTCGATTTTCCATCACGAGGCACAACATACAATTGATATAAAATTGTGTTAGCCTGACTTGCTGAGCTTTTAATGGCCACATGAAGCATGTACAACACATCCCATAACCGCCCCTCAAGATCTTGATAAGTTTCTTTTCTTTCGTTGTCTTCGTCTGTCCACTCAATGTAATCATGCCATACAGCACTGGTTACAGCCACAGGAATTTTAAAACCTGCTTCTTTAGCTGTGGTAGAAACATCAATCAAGGTGCCATCCTCTATAGCTTGTTGACGTGTGTAGAAATGAATGTATTCACCGAATATTTCATCATTAAATTGATCAATAGAATTCTCTATTCTCATTATTTTTAACCTCTTTTTATTTAGGAATGTTACGAACCAATTTCGTAACATGGAATATATTATACTTCGCAAATGCGAAGCTTGTCAAGCAAATCATTTAAAAATATTTGACAAATTCGCAAACGCGAAGCATACTAAAAACTCTAAGAGAGGTAAAATAAAAAATGAATCATTGCGAACTGCAAGCGTTGAGGAAAATGCTCATGATCGACGTATCAGAAGCCGCTCAACATATCGGTAAAGTTTCGCCAAGAACTTGGCAATATTGGGAGTCAGAAAGATACAGAATCCCTGACGATGTTAAATTGTTAATGAAAGATTTGGTAGAAAAAAGAAGAGCGTTAATTGAAAAATTAAAAAATGCTTGCACAACGGCACTGAAGAGCAACCAAAGTTATGCACTTCCTTATTATCGAATGTTTGAAGATTTTCAGCATAAGCACTCGAGTGATGATGTGATTGCATGGCGAATTCACCAATCTGCCGCGGCGGCCATTTTTTCTGAGCTAAATATTTCGTTAACCGATGAAAAAAATACTTGACGCGCTTCGCGTTTGCGAAGTATAATATATTCCATGTTACGAAATTGGTTCGTAACATTCCTAAATAAAAAAGAGGTTATCATGAACATATCCCGTCAATTACAACAATATTACATTGGATTTCAAATTTTAGGGTTGAAAATCACGTACCCCATCAAAAACAAAGAAAGTGCCGAAACCTTTTTCAAACGATTTAGTCGCGTTAATGGGTTTATCCATGTTGAACAAAAACACAGCAAATGGCAATTTGTTTAAATAATAGGATTTAATCTGAGAAAAAACATAATGAATAACGCAACCAAAGAAACCCCAAAAAATGTATTGTACAATACAGAACATCAACCAACTAAAAATAATCCTACCGAAGAAATTTATACCGAACTGAAAAAAGCGTATGATTTCTTTAATCAACATTTGTTTGAAAACAAATTGCCACCTTGTCTTATTACCTTGCAAAGAAAAGCGCGCGCCTATGGCTATTTTTCTGCTAATCGATTTCAACATGTAGAAGCAGGTACATTAACCGATGAAATATCCATGAACCCCGATCATTTTAAAACGGAACCGTTACGTAAAGTTTTATCCACATTGGTTCATGAAATGGTGCATTTGCAACAAGCTTATATAGGTAAGCCAAGTCGAATAGGCTACCATAACCGAGAATGGGCTAATTTGATGCTGGCAGCAGGTTTAATTCCTTCCAGCACCGGCGGAGTGGGCGGCGCGCAGGTGGGGCAGCACATGACGCATTATATTGAGCCCGCAGGCCGATTTGATAAGATTTGCCAAGAACTGATAGATGGCGGCTTTCGCTTGTCTTGGGCGGATAAGTTCGGGAACAATAAAATGAAAAGCAAACCGACTCGCATAAAATACACGTGTGAAGATTGCGGTTTAAACGCGTGGGCAAAGCATAATGCACAACTGATTTGTGGTGACTGCAAACAAGTACTATTGCCGCAAGAAGTAGAATGAACTCTGAAATAATTTATTTTTGTCACAAATTTTGCTATAATTTGTGACAAGGTACCATTATGAATGCCATTAATAAAATTAGACATCACATTGTAAACAGTTCATCAAAAGCCGTTTTTTCAGCGCAAACCTTTCAAGCGTTTGCTTCGCCAGAAAACGCACGGCAAATTCTCTGTAGATTGGTAAAGTCGGGAGAAATTGAGCCAATATCTCGCGGAGTCTTTGCCAAAAAAACAACGGTGGCGGCCAGCGAGTTGCCTTCGTCAAAAGAAATAGTTCAATTTTTAACGGATTTAACCGGAGAAGTTATTTCTATTCACGGCTCTGAGGCTGCCAGAAAATTAGGGCTAAGTACGCAAGTACCGATGAGCTTAATTTACTATACCACCGGCAATAGTCGAAAAATTAAATTTAAGAATAGAACCATTACCCTAAAACATATCAGCCCTAGAAAATTGATCGGGCATGGCATAGTAGGTGAAGCGTTTATCGCTTTATGGTATCTGGGTAAGGAAAATGTGAATAGTCAAACCATTAAGAAAATCAAAACACAATTAAAACCCAACGATTTTAAAGTATTGAAAAATGAAATACCTCATATGCCTGCATGGATGGCTAAAGCATTTCATTTGTATTTACAACAGGAAACAGCATGACAACTCATTTTTTTTCTTATACGGAAGAACAACAAATCAATTGGATCAAAGAGGCCGAAAACGCGTTAGATTTACGGGATATCATCCTAGAGAAAGACATCTGGATTTGTTGGGTATTAAAGGCACTGTTTTCTTTTGATCTTCCGATGGTATTTAAGGGTGGCACATCCCTTTCCAAAGGATTTAACCTGATTCATCGCTTTTCGGAAGATCTCGATATCACGCTCGATCATCGACAATTCATGCTAGAGGCCAACTTAACACTTGCCAACAATTCTCAGATCAAGAAGGCGCAAAAATGCCTGAAAGCAGAACTGCAAAAACAAGTCAGTCAAGTCATTCTACCCAAATTACAAGCAATGGCCTCACAGCAGTTTCCCGAAAAAAATATTGTGATTCAATTGGATAAAGAAGATAAAAAAGGTGAAAAAATCCATTTTTATTATCCAAAATTGCTGGCTTCATCCGAAGACTACTTACTCGATAAAATTATTCTGGAATTTGGCATAAGAAATGTGACGGAGCCTAATGAAAAAAAACACATTACACCCATCTTGTCGCAATTCATGAAAAATAATGAAACCATTGAATGGCCCACTGCTGATGTTGATATTTTATCACCTATTCGCACCTTATGGGAAAAAGCAACACTCATCCATGTCGAGTGCTCACGAAACACATTAAAAAATAATGCTGAGCGATTATCAAGGCATTGGTATGATCTCTCACTATTGATCCATTCTTGGGTAGGAAAAGAAGCAATACCCAGAATGGATATTTTACAGAGTGTTGTTCATCATAAGAAAATATTTTACCCTGAAAAATATTATGATGATTGCTTAAACGGGCATTTACGACTCGTTCCAGAAAATGCTGTTGGCGGTCAATTATAATTCCCTACGGCGGACAACTATTGAATCATTAAAAATCTAACCCAATGCTCTATAAAAATGGAGTAAAATTATGCCATAGTTTCCTCCTGTTTTTCACGTTTTTTCA
>JAJZTL010000027.1 GCA_021848965.1 Pseudomonadota bacterium | reverse complement strand
AGTGCAAGTATTTTGGCATGTATTTTTTTAGAAATATGGGAAGAAGGTGCTTGTAACAGACCATGAAAGCTAATAACGCCACTTATTTTTTCGCCTGTTCTTGCTAAATCTAATACACATAACCCGCCAAAACAAAAACCGATAGCCGCAACTTTTTGAGCGTCAACTTCAGGCAATGATTGCACTGCATGAACAGCAGCTAAAATGCGCTCTGCCAATAATGTTCTGTTGGCCATGAGAGGAGTCATTAAGGCAACTTTTTCTTCTTTTGTTTTACCTTCTTTTCCATTGCCATACATATCTAAGGCAAAACCCACATACCCCATTTCTGCTAATAATAGAGCTTTTTCACGAGCAAATTCATTTTGTCCACTCCAATCATGGACAACAATGACCGCCGGACGTTTTCCTGTAAGAGATTCGTCGTAGGCATAAAAACCATGAAGAGGAATATCGGATGATTGCTGATTGTAGACAGTTTCGCCAGTATGAATTTTTTTCATCTTATTTCTCCATTAATTTATGGGGTAAACTTTCAATACGGCCTGCATTAGTGACAATAACATAGTCTAATTTTCGTTGTAATTCTCGAATAGTATTGGAACCGGAATAGGTTAACCCAGAACGAAGTCCACCCATAATATCAGCTAAAATATTTTCTTCATCTTCACGATAAGGGACTTCTGTAGCAACGCCTTCAGCTGTTTTCCATTCGCTCATCGTGCCCATAAAATCTTCTTGGGCCTCACGGCTGGCCATGCCACGATATTGTTTTACTTTTTGGCCATTGTCTTTGGTGATGACTTTTCCTGGCGTAGGGCGAGTTCCTGCAAAAATGCCGCCAAGCATGACAAAATCTGCGCCAAAAGCCAGCGCTTTAACAATATCACCTGGAGTACGCAAACCGCCATCAGCGACGATGGAGCGATCAACGCGTGAACAGTCTTGAATGCAGGTTAACATCGGAATACCGTAGCCTGTTTTTATTCGTGTGCTGCAAACGGAACCACCGCCAATACCTGCCTTAATAATATCAGCACCGCAAGAAGCAAGATAATCTGCCCCTGCATACGTCGCGACATTACCTGCCATGATGCAAGCGTCCGGTAATAAATCCCGCAATTCTTTTATCGTATTACCCACATATTTGGCATGGGCATGAGCCACATCAACGCAAAAAAATTGTGCGCCCACGTCACGTAGAGCTGCGGCGCGATCTAATTCTTGTTTGTTGCAACCGACGGATACGAAAACTTGAGTGGTACATTTTTTAAATTCTTTCACATTATCTTCAATGCTTAAAAATCGATGTAAGACACCCATAGCACCATGTTTTCCCATGAAATTTGCCATCTCAGAACCAGTAACAGTGTCCATATTAGAACTAAATAAAGGGAAAGAAAGGGTTAGTTTACCGAGCTTATCTGTCACTGTTGTATCAACCAAACGTCGTGATTCATGGTGATTATAAGCTGGGACCAATAAAACATCGTCAAAAGTAATAGCGTGTTGATTCATAAATTATAAATTCTCTCGTTACATGGTTATTTTATGAGTAGTCCATTGTAACCTATTAATGGGTTAAGTTAAAATATAAGAATGATGAAAACAATTAGTATTAATAAAAAAGCAACTCATGAATATTTTATTGAGCAAAAGCTTGAGGCAGGTTTATCGCTAGAAGGTTGGGAAGTGAAAAGTATTCGCGCAGGACGGGTGCAAATTAATGAGAGTCATGTATTGATTAAACGGCAAGAGGCTTGGTTAATTGGGGCTCAAATTCAACCATTGGCTGCTGCGTCAACGCATGTTCAAGCGGATCCGTTGCGTACACGAAAACTTTTATTGAATCATTCTGAGCTAAAAAAATTAATTGGTAATGTGGAAAGAGACGGGTACACCATCATTCCTTTATCGCTTTATTGGAAGAATAATTGTGTAAAACTTGAAATTGCATTAGCGAAAGGCAAGAAATTATATGATAAGCGTGCTTCTGAAAAAGAGCGTGAGTGGTCTAGAGAAAAAGCACGTGCTTTTCGTGATAAATCTTCAGGAAGGCATTGACAATTACGGGGCTTCTTGGTTCAATCAGCATTATTCGAATAAGTTAAGTGTAGTTAGTAACAATAATGATAAGAAAAAGTAGCCTGTTAATTCTTCTAGCAGCTTTGGTTGTGGGGTGTCAGAAAGCGCCGCCACCGACTTTCAAAAAGCCGCCAATGAATGCTCCAAGTGACGATGCGAGTGTTCGTTTAGTCGAGGCGGCAAGCTCGGTCAGTAACTCTCTCAACGAGTTAGCAGAAATAGAAGCAGCTTCTACTCCTCGAGGGGCAACGGGAAAACCCTTGCCTGAGTCTGAAAGTTATGCTTTACAATCAAAAGCATCCGTTGATTGGTCTGGGCCTATTGAGCCTTTATTGGAACGCATTGCTAGAATGAGCGGTTTTCGTTTAAGTATTCTTGGCAAGGAACCCCCTATTCCTGTGCTAGTGAGTCTTTCAGCAAAAAATATTTCTTTAGCAGATATGTTGCGTGATGCAGCATTGCAGGCTGGTAATAAAGCTGACGTTTTAGTATACTCAAACCGTGGTATTATTGAACTTCGTTATGCAAAAATGTAAAAGCAGTCCTAAATTTTCTAAAAAAATGTGTAATGTTGCATTTATTGCAGCATTCAGTTTGTTGGTTGTAAGCTGTTCATCAACGCAACCGACTATGCCTAAAGGTAATACGGAGAGTCTTCAAGGTTTAGAAGAAATGGGCGAACCTGTTCCCTTAGACTCAAAGAAGGAAGATGAAGCCAATAAGAAGAAAATTCGTTATCAGGCATTACAGGAAATATCGCTTAGTTTGGGTGCTCAATCAGGATTAGCATGGCAAGCTAAGAATATTGATAAACAATTGCAAGGACAAACTGCAACATTAAATAAAATTTATAACTTTAATGCATTAATTTTGGATAATAATATTTTACCTCCTGTATTAATTGAAGGACGTAATATCTTGAATCTTGCTGACCAAAATACAATTCGAATTGCTGACAGACGTTATAAAATTCTTCATCAAGCTCGTTTTGTGACAACGGCACCTGATTGGCATCAGTATTTGTGGATGGATTATACAAAACCAGAAAAGCCTGCTCGAACGCTATTGCCCCAAAATTTACATGAACAACAAATTTGGGATTATTATGTGTTAATTGGTTGGTATGAAGGTATTAAGCAAGCGGATAATATATTTTCTAATAATGTAGCGCGCTTAAAAGAAGATTTTAATGGTATGATTCTTTATCGTAAATTACTTGCGCAAAATATGGTTAGTCCACCGTATGTTGCCAAAACAGATTTAGGCGTAACCGGGGATCAATCAGAAATTAACATTGATGATCAAGTGCTTCGAATTGCAGCGCTTCCTCAACTCAATCCAAATAGTGCTAATTGGAGGGCGGTAGTGGCGGAAAGCAAAGAAGAATTAAAACGATATAATAAAATGGAAAAATTAGCGGCCTCACATTCAATTTTACCTGAGTCTGCATCGTCTTCCAGTAAACAACCTAAAGAGGGTTGGCAACCCGTGATTTCAAATATGTCAGATAATGAGTGATTTAGAATATTTATTGCCCAATGAACCTACTCGCTTTACGCAGGAAGCGATGGAACTAATGTTGGCGTATACATCTGAGCTAGATGCTTCTGACGTAACGATTCAGACCGGTGAGCCCATTATTATGGAAGTCTATGGGCGGTTATTGCAAATTACGAATCGTCGCTTATCCAGCACAGAAGTAGGTGATTTAATTAATGCTATTTATGGTCCCAATGCAGTCACTCAGTTGTTATCGGGAAAAGATATTGATACACACTATGAATTTAGGCCAAATCGAAATCAGCGATATCGGTTTCGTGTGAATGCAACTGCTTGTTTGGTGGAAGGGCATGATGCAATACAAATTACATTAAGAACGATTCCAACAACACCGCCTTTATTATCTACCTTAAACTTGCCAGAGGTCATACTCAACGCATTAGCACCTCCCGAAGGCATTGTTTTTGTCACAGGGGCAACGGGTGCAGGCAAGTCAACTTTATTGGCTTCTATTATTCGTGAGCTGGCTGAACAAGTGGATAGCAATCGTAAGATTATCACTTATGAATCACCGATTGAATTTGTGTATGATGAGATTAATATAACTTCTTCGGTGGTCAGTCAATCCGAAATTCCACGACATTTGCCGAGTTTTGCTGCGGGTGTTCGAAATGCATTAAGAAGACATCCACGATTAATTATGGTGGGAGAATGTCGTGATCCGGAAACAATTTCTGCTGCGCTAGAAGCGGCATTGACAGGGCATCCCGTTTACACCACATTGCATACTTCTGGGGTCGCAGAAACGATTCGTCGTTTAGTGACTTCTTTCCCAGCAGAAGAGCGTATTGGACGCAGTATTGATATTCTTGAAACCATTCGATTGTGTATTCATCAACGTTTAGTGCCTACGGTTGATGGAAAGCGTGTTCCTTTAAGGGAGTATCTTGTTTTTGATGAACAAACCAGGGATATGTTATTGTCTCAAGAGACAGAAAAACTGACCCATGCAACACGTAAGTTAGTTGAGGAACGAGGTCAACCATTGCGTGTTGATGCTAAAAAGAAACTAGATGAAGGCATTATTTCGGAACGTACTTATAAATTGATTGTTGCCAGTGAATTGCAACTAGATTTGTCCCGCGTTAGTGTTTAGTGGTATAATTTCCGGCTTTACACAAAATATGCGCCAACTCTCCCGTCATCCTCGCCAGGGATTGGCGAGGATCCGGTGCCGTGGGAGGTTAAGATCCTTGTCTCTGGATTCCGCCCAGTCCATGGCCGGAATGACGGGGAGTTGGTGCAAAAATACAGGAAATAGTATGAAAAGTCTTGGTTTGTCCGACGAAATTTCTCGTGCGGTAATGGAATGTGGTTATACAACCCCAACAGAAATTCAACAGCGGGTGATACCTGTTATTTTATCTGGAAAAGATGTTATTGGTGCTGCAAATACAGGCACGGGGAAAACAGCTGCCTATGTATTACCTTTGTTACAAGCATTAGCAAAAAATACCTATGTGGAACATCGTCATATTCGTGCATTAATTTTGGTTCCTACGCGAGAGTTAGCTATTCAAGTGAATGCAAGTATTCGTAAATATGGCGCCTATCTGGAATTGCAGTCTATGGCTATGATGGGCGGTGTGAATATGGGGCCACAAATTAAACAACTGAAAAGCCAAGTCGATATATTAGTTACCACCCCTGGTCGTCTCTTAGATCATGTTCAACAAAAAACTGTCAATTTATCACATGTCAGTATGTTTGTACTGGATGAAGCCGATCGTATGTTAGATATGGGATTTATTAAAGATATTAAACGGATTGTTCCACTTTTACCCAAACGACGCCAAAATTTATTATTTTCCGCTACTTTTTCTCAGGATATGAAAAATCTTATTAGCAATTTTTTTGATAATCCAATGTTAGTGAATGCTAGAAATAATGAAGTAACTGCACCTTCAATTACTCACAAAGTGTATCCTGTTAATGCCAACCAAAAACGAGACCTATTAGAACATTTAATTACCGAGCATAATTGGTATCAAGTTTTAGTCTTTACGCGCACAAAACATGTTGCTAATCGATTGGGTGAGCATTTAAATGATAGTGGTATTCCTTCTGGAATTATTCATGGCAATAAAAGCCAGGCAGCGCGTAACAAAGCACTCGAACGATTTAAAAAAGGGAGTTTACAGGTTTTAGTTGCTACGGATGTGGCGGGGCGAGGTATTGATATTGAAGACTTAGATTATGTGGTTAATTATGAATTACCTTTTGTCCCTGAGGATTATGTGCATCGTATTGGACGTACGGGACGTGCGGGGCGTGAAGGGAATGCTATATCATTAGTGTGTGTGGATGAGCATAAATTGCAACGAGATATAGAACGTTTTATTCAAGCAAAATTACCGGAAGAAGTGATTCCGGGTTTTGAGCCTGATCGAAGCATTCGCCCACAGCCATTGAAACGAGGTGGCGGCAGCAATAGTGGTAGTAGAGGTCGTGCACGTGGGCGTGGACATGTGAAGAGAGGTAAATAGTTACCCTAAATAAGGAAAAAGTTCATGCGCAAGCAATGTTTGCCGAGGACGTATTTTAGAAGCAGAATGATAAGCCAACTCTCCTGCCTCTGAATGCAGCGAAACCCCTTGAGAGGCAGCGTGAGCTGGTGAATAGCCTTGAGCCACTAAGCTGCCAATAATTCCGCTTAATACATCGCCCATGCCTGCTGTGGCCATTGCTGAATTGTGATAGCTCGATACTTTAATGAGAGTATTTTGATCATCACAAATTAATGTGCCTGCGCCTTTTAATACAATAATTGCATTATATTTTTTTTGTAAAGCTTTAGCATGCGTAAATCGAGCTTGTTGAATATCTGCAGATGTTAATTGCAATAAACGTGCTGCTTCGCCGGGATGAGGGGTTAATATCCAATGAGGTTGCGGAGGCATTTTATTGGATATCAGCCAATAAAATGCGCCTGCATCTAAGACCATCGGAACCGAAATATTTTTTAAACAATAATTCAATAAGGCGTTGCTCCAAGGAGAGTCTGTCATTCCTGGTCCAATGACGCAAGCAGTAATTTTCGTTGCTAAAGAAGAAAAAAAACTAGGAAGATGCATTTGTTCGGAGACGCCATGGCACATGACTTCAGGGCAGCGAGTTAAGAGGACAGGCACATGTTCTGGGTGTGTCAATGCAGTAACTAAACCTGAGCCAGTGCGTAAAGCTGCTTCAGCTGCAAGACAAACAGCACCACCCATGCCGATATCTCCTCCAATCACTAAAGTATGCCCAAACAATCCTTTGTGATCTGCTGGTTTGCGTTGAGGGAGTGCTTGAGAGGAGAGAATCACTGATTCTGATGACGGAGGAATATTTAAATCTAAAGTATCAACGACAATATTACCACAGTAATTAGGGGCAAGGCCTGTTAACATACCTCGCTTAATGCCAATAAATGTAATGGTTAGATCGGCAACAACGGCACCCACAAAAGCGCCTCCTTGATCTGCGTCTAAGCCTGACGGAACATCTAATGCAACCACGGGTTTATGGGAAGCATTAATGGCTTGAATAGCGGTGGGTATTGCTGAATTTTTGGGCGAAGTTTGTGCTCCAATACCTAAAATAGCATCAACAAGAACATCCCCTTGAAAGGCAACCGAATCCGAAAACGGATGACATTTTATTTTATGAGAAACATCTGCATGGCATACCTTTGCGGCTTTTTGAGCGGTAGGTGATAAGTCTGACAACTGGGCCAATTCATAAATACTAACATCAATATCTTCCAGCGAAGCCAAATGTGCTAACACATAGCCATCTCCGCCGTTATTCCCTTTGCCGCAAACAATATCTAAAGATTTTAGGTTAGGATAATGCTCCAATAATATTTTCAAAGCAGCTTTACCTGCGCGTTGCATAAGCTGATATTCAGCAATACCTGCTTGAATCGCTTGTTGCTCTAAGGCTCGAATTTCTGCAATAGTATATAAATAAGTCTTCATAAAAAAATTGATTAACAGTACCTCGAAGTCGGGAGAATTGTACTGCTATTTTTCTTAACTGTCGAACTAGGATGTGCCTTCAACTATACTTATCTGTTTATAAAGCCGGGATACAGCAAGTTCTTTCGATGCTGCAAAAAATATGTCAAATTATGATAAAATGTTTTTTTTGAAAAATTATTATTAGGTATGTATGAAAAAAGTATCCTTGTTAATTTTATCATTTTGTTTATTTTCAATGTTCCTTCCAGCTATAGCGGAGACTTATCAAGGATGTACATTAATTGTTTCTTATCCTGAAAAAAAGATAATAAAAAAAGAGGGTGATTGTGAGCAGAGGCGAAGTCCGTGTTCAAGTTTTAAAATTGCTCTAGCGCTTATGGGGTATGATTCGCATATTTTAGTAGATCAACATCGTCCTCTTTGGCCTTATAAAAAAGGATACTTTGTTGCCGCTCCAAGTCATGAACAAGCAACCAATCCCACTTTATGGGAGAAAAATTCTGTAGTTTGGTATTCACAAAAATTAACACGCAAATTAGGAATGAAAAAGTTCCAAGCTTATGTGAATCAATTTAATTATGGGAATAAAGATTTATTGGGTGATGATTCGAAAAATAATGGTTTAACTCATGCATGGCTAGATTCCTCTTTGAAAATTTCTCCATCAGAACAAGTGGGCTTTATATTAAACTTTCTGAGTGAAAATTTAGGACTTTCCAAAAGAGCATATGAAATGACTAGAGATATTCTTCCAGAGTTTATAACAAAAAATAATTGGATAGTGAAAGGAAAATCAGGAAGTGGATGGATAACTACAGTTAATGGTTCTATTGATAAAAATCATCCTCAAGGATGGTTTGTTGGTTGGGCTGAAAAAGACAATAAAAAAATTATTTTTGCAGAATTTGTCATTGAAAATCATTCTTCTGAAATCCCAGGTGGAACTGTGGCTAAAGAAAAGTTGCTAAATGAATTGTCAACACTATAAAATTTAGACACCCACAAAATTGTATGAGTTTTATGGGGGGCTAATTTTGAATTGGAGTGTTTTTTTGCTAAAATGTGAACCAACTTATTTTTTCTGACACGGAAAATAATATGCGCTCATCAAGGTTCACAAAATATATAACATTGGCTCAAGAAATTTTTGATGCCTTACCTCAAGAAGAAAAAAATAAAACTTGGAAATTTAAACGCACCAAAGCAATAAAAAAAAAGATTTAACAACTCAATATTTTTTCGCCTGTAGAGAACGAGAGACTGGAAACATGGTTAGAGAACGCTGATTTTGTCCAGCCTATAAAACGAATACCAGAAGATGATAAAAAGTTTTCAGAAAGGCAACAGCAATATCAAGATGATTTATCGTTTTTGTCTGAAATAAATAAAAAAGTAGAAGCGCATCTAAAATCTGCCATACCGCAAGAAGCCAAAGTCTGGAGTAAATTAGTAAATTTTTCTCAAAAAATGCTTTCGGCCTCTCCTGCTGAACGCCCGCCATTACCACAAGTAAAAATGTTTTGCGCAAGTCTGTCTAATGACATCACTCGACTTCCTCTATCCAGCAATGCTATGGATTCGGATGATGAAATAGAGATAAATTCAGATTATGGGGGCATTGTAGATGATGAGCCTTTCAGTGTTCATGCGTCTGGAGATGGGGGGCCACATGAAGATGTATATAGTCGAGTTGGCAGTACTGATAGTAGAAGTGCTCCAAGCCTAGATAGTCCAATTATTGTTTCTTTTGAAACACCTGCAAGAAAATTAAAACGTTCTATTCTTGACGCTGTCGATGCTTACCAAACATACCACCATAAACCATCCTGTTGTTGCACATTTTTCAGTCGACACGGTTCGGCAGGTATAAAAAGAACTACTGATTTAAAAGATGCGATTAGTGATATTTCGCCAGATAAGCTTACCATTGATGCAATCAAAAGAATACTGGGGGATTTTTTCAAAAAAGGTTCTTGTTTTTGTCCTGGAACGGCAAAGGCAGCCAATAATAACCATTCATTTATTCGGTATTTTATTGAAAAATTACATGCAAATTTTGTTGATTCTGAACAACCTACAATAAATAATAGCATAAATAAGGCTATGATTGCTTTAGAGATACAAGGTTTTGTAATACCAGAAGCCACCCCACAAGAAGATTCAGCTCTTCTTAATCCAATCTATTCATCAACTTTTAAAGCTATTAGTGAAAGTTGTATGAGTGAATTTGCCGCATTCAGATTAGGCGTCGCTTAAATTCGATAGCGATTGATACTGCCTCAATGGAGTGAAGATGGTCGCTGCCTTATTCCTTAAGAAGGTTCTCAATCTCATTTAATGTAAGTCCTGTATCTTCGGCTATTTCTGCAATAGAATAACCGCGTTTAAACATTTTTTTTGCCATGAGTTGTATTCCTTGCTGCATTCCTTTTTGCATGCCTCTTTTTTCACCAAAACGTCCTGCTTGCTCCAACTTTAACTGTTGTGTTTCCACTAAACTTGCTTCAAAACTCATGTCTTGCCAATATTTTTCATAGGCTCGACGTTTTTCAGGAGATAGTTTCAAAACATCCAGCTTTTCTTTCGCACTCAATAAACCTTGCGCACTGAACGTGGGCTTGATCGACTCATTTTTTAAAAAATAAACCCATTCATCAAATTTATTTTGAATAATATTGGCAAACTTTTTTAATTGAATAATGTAATAGGTCGGAAAAATATCTGAAGGGGAATGATGGTGTTTGTCTAATTTATTTAGATATAACTCGACATTATCACCACTTAACTGCAATCGGTCTTGTGTATGAATACCTGTAAAATCTGTTTCACCCTTATACACATAATCACTGCCTACGCCTAAATTAAAAAATAATACACTCACAGAAATTACTTTAGGTACTTGGCTATACGGCTGACCTTTTTTTAAGTATTCCGCAATAATTTTTGACGTACCAAACAAAATGCGGTGATAAAAGTCCCATTCACTTACTGTTTGTACTTCAATAATAATTTTTTCATTGTTTGAGGTGCTGACCAACAAATCCACACGATTAAACTTATTATCGGAGTTTTCTTGATTTGACTCACTTTCCAAAAGTGAATCAATAACAATGGGTTCTTTTAGTAGCTCAGATAAAAAACCTTCTAACACGTCAAAATTAGCTTTATTTCGCAAAACATGCTTAATAGCCCAATCAAAGCGGATTAATTCTGGTTCGTTATTATGCGGTCTACTCGTTGGCATTTTATTTCATCCTCAAATATATTTAGCTTAAGTGCATAATAATACCACTCTTCATGAAATTCAGTCAAAACCCGTAATAACCGTATACTATGACTCAACCAAAAGGGGCAAAAAATACAGGGGGTTGGTTCAGCAATAAGAACGCCTGGCTACCCTTTGGTACAATAAAATCATCCCTCCATGAAATGTCATAAATTTCATGGAGGGATGATTTTGAAAAGGCTTTTAATGAACGAGTTGCTTAGAAATATAAGGTGTCATATAATAA
This sequence comes from Pseudomonadota bacterium, assembly GCA_021848965.1. Lineage (GTDB taxonomy): Bacteria > Pseudomonadota > Gammaproteobacteria > Legionellales > Legionellaceae > CABHON01. Next base: position 15,118 of record JAJZTL010000027.1, on the reverse strand, counting down.
CTGTTAACTAATTTAATAGTTATTATATAAGCTATGAAAAACGATCGAACACAAAAACGATTGCCCTCCGTGCAGCGTATTAAAGCCGAGGAATTGGGGCAGCTTATTCGAGGAGCTCGTATTCATCGTCAATGGACTCAAGAAAATCTTGCAGAACGAGCCGGAATTAGTGTAACTACTCTAAAGCGCTTGGAAAAAGGCAATACAGGAATATCTTTTGCTGCAGTATTAATGGTTTGTTGGCTTTTGGATTTACCATGGAAAATTGATCTTTCAGAAGGTGAAGTGTTTTATTTCAAAGTGTTAACTCGGGATAAAAAACGAGCACGTGTGTCTTTAAATGAGGAGTTAGATAATGACTTCTAAAAATCTTTTTGTATGGATTTGGTTACCTCAGCATAAAGAGCCAACTATTATGGGGCGACTACGTTTTGATGCTCAAGGATATTCTTTTGTGTATGGTAAAAACTATCTTTCCAATCCACATGCTATTTCATTAGATCCGCAAATTCTTCCCTTGCAATCTATGCGTTTTGGTCCGCAAAAAAACTTGTTTTACTCACTTCGTGATGCATCCCCTGACGCATGGGGGCGACGCGTTTTGTTGTATCGCCAAGGATTTTCTTCTAATAGCGATACAAATCTAATTTCTGAATTAGATTATCTACTACAAGGTAGCGATGCTCGCATTGGTGCGCTGCATTTTCAGAATACCTCGGAAGACTATCAAGCGCTTCCTGTACAGCGAGCCTCTTTGCAAGAGCTTTTGGAGGCTTCTGAAGCAATTCTAAAAGGTGAAAACCTTTCGGCATCTTGGTTGGACGCAATACAACATGGAACATCTATTGGTGGCGCGCGTCCTAAAGTGACGTTGGAGTACCATCAAGCGCCATGGATAGCAAAATTTTCAACCCAAACAGATACTTTTCCTGTCGTACGTCAAGAGGCGTTGGGAATGGAATTAGCACGGCGTTTGAATATTCACACGGCAGAAAACCAATTGACGCAGGTTTTGAAAAAAGATGTTCTGTTGATACGTCGTTTTGATCGAGATAATCAGGGGTTACATCGACATATGATTAGTGGGCTAACCGCACTTCAATTGGATGAAATGGAAGCCCGTTATGCGAGCTATCCTCAACTAGCTGAATTTATCTGGAAATATGGAAGAGAACCTAAAAAACAATGTGAAGAATTATATCGACGTATGGTATTCAATATTTTAATTGGAAACACAGACGACCATGCACGCAATCATGCATTTTTCTGGAACGGCCAAGAAGCAGAACTTACGCCTGCGTATGATGTGAGTATTCTTTCTCGTATTGGAGAAGAGGCCTCACAAGCAATGATTATTGGCGATCAGGGTACCTTTTCTTCTCGAAGTAATGCTTTATCCAAATGTCCATCATTTGGTCTTTCAATAGCGCGAGCCTCAAATATATTTGATGAATTTATCGAGTCTATTCATCATCATTGGAAGGAAGCATGCGAAGTAGCGCATTTAACTGAAAACGAGCAAAATAATTTAATGGGTCGCGCAGTGTTGTCTCCGATGGTAATGAAGAGATAATATGCTCGTTGGATAGCAAGAAAAACAAAATAGCGGCAGCAACTCTATTAAGTTACTTAAAAAAATAAACAACCACGAACAAGTAAAAATGTAAAAGAGTTGATTTAATAATGAATAATACAGAGATAAATTTTACTAATATTAGAACTCATAATGGCTCACAACATGCTAGTTTTGAAGAATTATGTTGTCAATTGGCTCGACTAGAAAATTTCAGTAATGATTGGAAGTTTACGCGAAAAGGAGGTGCTTCAGATGGGGGAGTTGAATGCTATTGGGAAAATGCTAGTGAAGAATATGTTTGGCAAGCGAAATATCTTTTTGAGATAGATAAGATTATAAAACAATCAACAGTTTCTATTAAAAAAGCATTAGAAACGCATCCAAAAATAGTTAAATATTATATTTGTTTTCCTGTTGACATTGCTGACTCTCGACAAAAAGGACATAAAACCGAGAAAGTAAGGTGGAACGAAGCTGTGCAAGAATGGAAAAAATTGGCTAATGAAAAAAATAAAACTGTTGAATTTATTCATTGGGGTAAATCGGAGCTGACGGATAAATTGAGTAGAATAGAACCAGAATACTCAGGAAAACGGCACTATTGGTTTAATGCAAATATTTTAAGGTTGGATCAGCTTGCTAAGAATTGCGAAAACGCTATAAGAGATGTAGGTAATCGATATTTACCGGATTTACATGTATTAATTCCAGAAATTCCCCAAATTTTTGATGGACTGGTCAATGATAAACAATTTTTTTCTGAGATTAATAAAAAAGAAAACGAAATTGCTCGTTTAATCCCTTATCTAAAATTAGACGAAGAAAGCTCAAAAAAACACGTAGAACTAAGTCAGGTAATTCAACAATGTAGGTCTTCGTGTATTCAATTAAAACAGTCTATTGAAAATATCACTCGTGACATATCAAAAAGATTAAGTTTTTTAACTGTCATAAAAAACTGTGATGAGCTCGTTAAAAATATACAAGAGGCAGAAGAAAAAATAGCTATTTCTGAATGCAGAAATAAGCATGAAAAAAATGAAATTTTCGATAGAATAAAACATTATTTATTTGAAGTAGACCATTTAACAAAAGAGATAAAAGACTATTGGGTGGTAGGTATAGAAGCACGTTGCGCACGACGTGGTATATTAGTTATTAAGGGAGACGCTGGTGCCGGAAAAACGCATGTAATTAGTGAAATTGTTGAAAATAGAATAAAAAATAACTTGCCTACTATTTTTATGCTGGGGCAACATTTTAATGCTCCAACTAATCCATGGAAACAGATTATAGATTACCTAGGAATATCGCATGGAAGAGAGAAGTTTCTTTATATGCTAGATTCTTTAGCAGAGGCCTTGGATCAAAAAGTACTTATTGCGATTGATGCTTTAAATGAAGGAATGGGTAAGGAGCTTTGGCCTTCTTTTATTAGTGGTTTTATGCATGCGTTACAAGATTTTCCAAGAATTAGTCTGGTTTTGTCAGTTCGAACAGATTATTTTAAAAAGATTTTTCCTCAAGATTTACAAGAAAATTTACTCTGCTATGAACACAATGGATTTGAAGGCATGGAAAATAAGGCAGTGAGGCATTTTTTTCCTAAATTTGGTATAAAAACTCCTGGAACTCCACTACTCGCGCCAGAATTTAGTAATCCTCTCTTTTTATATTTGTTGTGCGATTCTTTGAAAAAAAAGGGTTATCAAGAAATTCCTACAGGATTACAAGGAATTACTAAAATTTTTGATTTTTATATTCAGGCACTCAATGAAACAATTGTTAAAAAGAAAGATCTTGATCCAAAAGATAACTATGTAAGAAAAGCTATTACAGCATTAACTGAAGTGATGAGAGAGACAATGACTCCTTGGCTAACAAGGGACAAGGCAAAAGAAACATTATCAAAATTGGATACACCTAATGTAGGTTTTTCAGATACATTATTCAATTGTCTTTTATCAGAAGGAATGCTTGTTGAAAGCCCTTTGTATAATGAGAATGAAGATGATGGAGAGAGAATAGCCTTTACCTATGAGCGTCTTTCTGATCATTTAATTATGGACACGGTATTAAATGACCTGTACAAGCATACTAACTCGACTTCAAATAAGGAAAGTAAAGAATTAATTAAAAATGATTCAACTATTAAAAAAATTTTAGATGAAAATTCGTATAATTACGTAGGGTGGATCGAAGCACTATGCATCCAAATTCCTGAAAAATTTAGTTGTGAGTACTTTGATATTTTTTCTGATGATACGTACATCAGAAATGAAAATTTAACACCATTTTTAAATAGTCTAATATGGCGAGACAAAAATTGTTATACCTCCAAAACAGTTAATTATTTAAAAAAACTGCCTTATACACATCCTGAAATTATGGAATTATTTTTGACTGTTGCTCCTATACCTGATCATCCATTGAATGCGGAAAAACTGCACCACTTATTTTTAAATAAATCTATGCCATTGCGAGATATAACTTGTGGATATGCACTCACACAATTGTATTTGTATGATAGGTTGATTCCTAGTTTAATAGCAGTGTGTAGTGGAAAAAATGTTGAAAACTTGGATGATGAATCTGTTAGATTATGCGGAATTATATTTTGTTGGATGTTTTCCTCACCAAACAAAGCCTTGAGAAATAAAGCTACTAAAGCATTAGTTAATTTATTGAAAAATTGTGTGAATATATTGATTGATATAATGAAGTTATTTGAATCTGTAGACGATCTGTATCTTCGGGAGCGGATTTATGCCGTTGCCTATGGAGTGGCCCTCTTAGGTATAGAAAAAAATGCACTCAAAAATTTGAGTATTTATATATATAACACGACTTTTGCAGATAATAAGCCTCCTTTAAATGTATTGCTTCGTGACTATGCTAAAGGAGTAATAAAACTTGCTCAAAAGCAAGAAATTTTAGATGCTATTATCGATATGAATAAGGTGTTGCCTCCTTATAACAGTCAATGGCCTATTGATTTTCCCTCAAAAGAAGAAATAGAACAGATTTTTGAAAATGAAAAAGAAAACCTTTGGTTTAGTACGATGTTGGCTATAAAAAGTAATTTAAATTCAGGAAAATTTGGCAAATATAAATATGAGTTTGATGAAGATAGTGGTTGTTATTGGTATAACATCTCAATTAATGAAAATTGTGAAATAACGCAGGAAGAAAACCTAGAAAAATTTAGCGTTTCTAAGATCAAATGTTGGATTTTAAAAAGAACATTTGATCTTGGATGGAATATAGAACAATTTGGTAGTATAGATTTTAGAGGCGACTATCCAACCTCCAATGAACCTATATCAACTAAATATACATGGATAGCTATAAAAGAGATGCATTGTTATTTAAACGATCATTTGAAATTTAAACTTTGGTCACTATCTGATTCTGATGCAAAAAATATTTCCTATCATGGTCCATGGCAAACTGGGGAACGAGATATTGACCCCTCATTTTTGGTAGAAAAAAATTATCATTTTAATAGAGAAAATTTTAAAAAATGCTGGTGGCAACCACATCAAATTGAGTTTGATAATATTCCAATACAAGAAAAACTACAATGGATTAAAGATAAGAAAAAAGACTTTCCTCAATTATCGAATTTATTAGAAATAAAAAATCCAAATGATTCAATAGAGTACTTAGTTTTGAAAGGGTATTATGAATGGGAGGAAAGAGAACAATTAAATGCGGAAGGTCAAAATCTTCCTGTGAGAAGAATCAGTTGCGTGCTTAAAAGTTATTTTATTAAAAATGATAATTTGACATTAATGAAAGATAAAATTGAAGCTTTTTGGAAGAAAAATGAAAATACCTTTTGGATGCCTGATTATACAGGTATAGATCTTGGACAAGTATTTATTGGAGAGTTTCCCTGGGCAGAGTCTTGCGGTAAAGACTCTATTGATGAACAAATAGATTATGAAATAGATGATGAAAAAATTTCTTTAATTTCAACAGCATGTAATTATAATTCGGTATTTCAAAATGACACGATCGAAGCTATCGAAAATGCTATCAAGATAATAATACCAACTCCTTGGTTAATAAAAGAAATGAATTTGCAATGGTCATATTATAGCTTTAATTATTCTGATGCAAATAAGACTGTTGTAACTATTTCACCTAATGTCAGTGAGGAAGGTCCGCCTGCTCTTCTAATTTCAAAGGAGAAAATAGTAAAATTTTTAAAAGAAAACAATGTTTCTTTATTATGGGGTATACATCTTGAAAAAATACTTACAGGTCAACAAAATTCTTTATCAGAACTTGGAGCATACTATTACTTTGCTGGTGAGAAAATTGAAGGAAACAGTATATTTAAATTAAGAGATGAAAAGGGAAATTATTGTTGTAAATAGAATAATTTATTTATATTTTCAAAACAGCTTTAAGTTTATCAAGTATTTGCTTTTGCTTTTTTTATTCATCCGTTGCTTATCATATAAGATGTGTAAATTTTAAAGGGTAAAAAATTAATAAATCGTCGGAATCAATCCTCCGTCCACTCTTAATACACTTCCGGTGATATAACTGGCAGCGTCACTGGCTAAAAATAATGCTGCATTGGCAAATTCTTGAGCTGTTCCAAATCGCTTCATGGGAATTTGTTCAAGTGTGGCCTGTTCAACTTCTTCGAAAGATCGATTTAAACGCGTGGCTGTTTTTTGTAGGGTGCTTTGCAAGCGTTCAGTGAGAATTTTTCCTACAATCAGTGCATTAACAGTGATACCTTCTTTAGCTATCTCATTGGATAATGTTTTAGACCAAGAAAGCAAGGAAGCACGCAATACATTGGATATACTTAAATTTGCAATGGGCATAATAGCGGCAGACGATAGAATATTAATAATTCTGCCCGATTGATTCTTTTGCATAAAGGATAAACAATCTTGGGTTAAGTGCATGATGCGAAGAATCATCATGTCAAAATATTTTTGCCAATCTTGAGGAGTGACTTCTGAGAGTGTCATGGGAGGTGGTCCTCCCGTATTATTAACTAAAACGTCGAGCGTTCCCCATTGTTCTGATACAAAATGTAAGATATTTTCTACGCTGTGTTCTTCAAAAAAATCCACAGGGCAAGAAATGACTGATGTTTGATATCGATGAGACAAGGTTTCTGCCAAGGAGGCGAGCTCATTTTCTCTGCGAGCACAAATAATCACTTTTGCTCCCGCTTCTGCAAAAGTTTCAGCAATTGTGGCTCCGATACCTTGGCTTGCCCCTAAAACTAAGGCGTGTTTGTTTTTTAATGAGAGATGCATTTTTTTCCTCTTTTAAGAGAGAGCAGGATAATCAGTATAACCAATTTCACTGCCGCCATAAAAGGTTTCAGGATTGGGAGTGTTCAGTTCTGTTTTTAATGCAAATCGTTCAGGCAAATCGGGATTGGCAATGAATAATTTCCCCCAGGCAACGGCATCAGCATGACCAGCGTTGATTTCCTGTTCTGCTTGTTCTTGAGAAAGTCCTTGATTAATAATATAGATACCACCAAAGGCTTTTTTTAATGTTCCTGCTAAATTATCAGTACCGAGTGATGCACGCGAGCATATAAAAGCAATCTTACGTTTTCCTAATTCTGATGCCACATAACTAAAAGTTTTGAGGGGATTGGAGTCATTCATGGAGTGGGTGTCGCAGCGTGGGGCCAAGTGCATGCCGACGCGTTCTGCGCCCCATACGTCAATAACGGCATCAGTGACTTCAAACATAAAGCGGGCACGATTTTCAAGGGATCCGCCATATTGATCGGTACGTACGTTACTGTTGTCTTGCAGAAATTGATCGAGCAAATAGCCATTGGCGCCATGAATTTCTACGCCATCAAAATCAGCTTTTTTGGCATTAATTGCGGCTTGTTTATATTCATTAATAATTGAGGAAATTTCTGAGAGCTCGATGGCTCGAGGAGTAACGAAAGGGCGCTTAGGACGTAAAAGATTAGGAGAACCTTCAGCGGCAATACTGCTGGCGGAAATGGGTTGTTTGCCTTCCAAATAGATGGGATCAGATATTCTTCCCACATGCCATAATTGTAAAAAAATTTTCCCGCCTTTTTCATGAACGGCATGGGTTATGTCTTTCCAGGCCGAAATTTGGGGGGCTGACCAGATACCTGGTGTGTTGGGGTAACCCACGCCCATATGAGAAATAGAGGTGGCTTCGGTAATAATCAGCCCAGCGCTGGCTCGTTGCACATAGTATTGCAGCATGAGTGATGTTGGAACACGCTCATCTGTTGCTCGGCAACGCGTTAAAGGCGCCATAATCAGCCGATTATTTAAGGTTAAATCCCCAATTTTTATGGGGCTAAGTAAAATTGACATAGTGAGTATCCATTTTAAAAACTTGCATTATACTATCTAATTTACCTTTTGTCTGACTGTTTTCTTAAAGCAGAGGGCCGATTTTCAAGTGTTCTATCAACTTTGGTAGAATCTACTCAAAAAATTGTTAATAAGAAATTAAATTTAAATTTTTTCATTTGAGCATTTGCAGTCTTTTAATAAGAATGGCAAACTACAATTAAATATATGGAAGAAGCATCAAGTGAAACAAGAAGAAGCCTTAAATTTATTAAAAATGGGAAAAAATGCCTTTCTTACGGGGGCAGCAGGTTCAGGAAAAACGTATTTATTAAATCAATATATTCGTTATCTGAAAGAAAATAATGTGAGTGTTGCTGTTACAGCATCAACAGGTATTGCTGCAACACATTTGCATGGCATGACGATTCACGCATGGTCAGGAATAGGAATAAAAAATGAACTGACCGAAAAAGATCTGGAAAATATAGCAAAAAATAAACGAGTTCGTAGTAATTACCGCAGAACAAAGGTGCTGATTATTGATGAAATATCGATGTTGCATCGGTTTCAATTTGAAATGATTGATAAAATTGCACGTTATTTTCTGCAGGCAGAGAAACCTTTTGGTGGAATACAGATAGTGTTATGTGGTGATTTTTTTCAATTACCGCCCGTTTCTTCCGAACCTTCTGAAAAAAAGCATTTTGCCTTTGAGTCACCCATTTGGGGGCAAAGTGATTTTTGTGTGTGTTATTTGCAAGAGCAGCATCGCCAAAAAGATGATCCGTTATTGACTGTCTTGAATGATATTCGCCAAGGTTCAGCAGGGGAACATACGAAAGTACCATTGCGTACTCGTTATAAAAAAGAACCACACAATGGTGCACATGCAACCAAGTTATACTCACATAATGTGAATGTGGATGTAATTAACGATCAAGAGCTAGCAAATCTTTCAGGAGAAGAGAAAGTTTTTGCCATGAAAACCCATGGATTTAGTGCATTAGTCGAAGGATTAAAAAAGAGCTGCCTTGCACCCGATGTATTAAAACTCAAAAAAAATGCGGAAGTCATGTTTGTAAAAAATGATATTTCAGGCCGATACGTGAATGGTACACGAGGAGTGGTGATTGATTTTGAGAAAAAGCAAGGTCTGCCTATTGTGAAGACAACCGATAACATAACTATTTTAGTGGAATTAGAGGAATGGACTTATCAAGAGGATGATTTTGTTCTGGCAAAATTGACGCAACTACCTTTGCGATTAGCTTGGGCGATTACGATTCATAAAAGCCAAGGAATGACGTTAGATGCTGCAGAAATTGATTTAGGTAAGGCATTTGAACCAGGAATGGGCTATGTTGCCTTATCCAGAGTACGTAGTTTGAATGGTTTAAAACTGATGAATTTGAATGAAATGGCTTTACGAGTGCATCCTGATGTGCTTGAAAAAGATGATTCCTTTCGTCAAAACTCGGCAGATAATGTGAAGTATTTGAAAAATTTATTGGTAGATGAAAAAGAAAAAATGTATCAATCTGTTTTATCAAAAAAAGAAAAAGTAACGCGTTCGGCATCAGTAAAAACTGAGAAAAAGCAGGAGTCATCAACGCACGAAATTACTTTAAGCTTGTTGAAAGAAAATTTATCGTTAGAAGAGATTGCTGAAAAGCGCGAGCTTACATTCAGTACAATTATTAGTCATATCCAAAAATTAAAGAGCTTAAATTTATTAGACGAAACTCTACTTCAAATTATCAAAAAAGGTATTCCAACGGAGAATTTTGCACAAATTTTAGCCGCCATCAAAAAATCACCTGACGGCAAGTTAAAGCCGATTTATGAAGCCTTCGAAGGAAAATATTCTTACAATACATTGCATCTTGTTCGATTATTTTTTGAAGATAATTCTCTTGCTTAGCTATTATTAATAATAGCCTCTCTGATAATAGCTCTTTTTATTCGTTGACATGCTAAGGACTGTGGATAAAGCTCACAGATTGTTTTTGCACGTTGTATTTGTTGTTTTGGAACTCTTTTTTTGATGGTAACAGTTGTTTCACAGTTTTTTGAGCATTTTGTACTTTTTGTAATAACCGGTGCTTTGACAGGAACAGTATTTTGCGCAATTAATTCTTGTTTCCATTTTTCGCCATCTTCGCTCCAAAGAATTTGCCACACTTGAGGATCGGTAAAGTTCTCATAAGTAGGTATGGCTATATTAGATTTGTTAGAGCCGATATTCGCAGTAGCCATTTCAGTGGATATTTTCGCAACATATCCCTTATATTGATTTTGCATCCAATTTGAACAGAAAGGTTGACGCATGCTAAAAGCGCTCGGATTTGTTCCATATTCTACACAAAGAACTCTATCTTTAAGTGATGAGTTTTGAGTGACTTCACTTTCTAAATCGAGCATCATTTTGGGTTCTAACATGGGATTTTCGTCGCAGCCTGCTAAAAATAGAGCGCAAATAACAAGACCAACTTTGGTTATAATTTTATTTATCATTATTTTTTCTTTCATTGTTTTAAATATTATCACGCATTTTACTCTCTTAGTGGGGTATCTGTAAAATCGGATAAAAATTCTTCATCAAATAATACGCTTGTCTAAACGTTTTAAAAGTGTACTCATCACTTTTTTGCCATGTTTGCGTAATGCATCGTGTTGCCAGGTTTTATGCTGCCATAACTTAATATTTTTAATTCGTGAAGCAGCAGTTTTGGCTAAGTCATAATTCACATAAAAATCATCGGTCATTAACAATGCTTCTACAGGAACGGTATTTTTAGCAAGCACAGCCATATCATATAATAAAGGCCAATCATTTTTTTGAGCTAAAAGATTGGCAGCTTCTTCAAATGCTGTTAAACCGGCATAGTCTTGAAGCATGGTTGAACGAACCATTTCACCCGAAAAATAAGGCAGTTTATTTTTTAGATTAAATGATTGTATTTGTTGTTTCACTTTCTCCGCAGCCCAATGACTACCAAAACCATAACAATAAATCGACTCATGTAGCAAAGCATATAGCGGATTCATTTCCCAAAAGCTCGTCATTTGCAGAATATTTTTTGCAAAACGCCACGATAACTGCGTCATTTTTTCGTCGCAAAAAGCTTCATCTAATAGATGATGTATTGTTTCGAAACCCTCTTCGTGTCCGAAATACCAGCCAAGATCGAGAAAACGTTCTAGCGTTAATAATTCACCATTAATTGACATTGGGGCTTGTTGAATTAAAGTCACGATGCGTTCAACTTTGATTTTATCTTGCGGATAAGCCTGATAAAATTTTTCATTGCGTTTTTCTATTGTTGTGATCAATGCTTGATAGACTGCTTCCACAGAGTTGCATGTTAAAGGGGGAATGCCTGCCGTAATTAATGCACCGCGTAATGCTTTGGGAGCCATACTTAAATAGCTGAACACCACGAAGCCACCAAAACTTTGTCCAAAAATAGTAATTTTTGCACGTTTTAAACTATGAGTACGTAAAAACTCAGTATCACGCACAATATTATCAGCGCGAAAATAGGTTAAATATTGATATAAACTTTCTGAGGATTTGAAGGTGGATAAAATATTGAGATCAACGGGCTGACTTCGGCCAGTGCCGCGTTGATCCAACAAAATAACGCGATATGTTTTTAATGCCTCGACAACCCATTCGGTTTCTCGCCAATCACGAATACATGAAACGCCTGGTCCTCCATTAAAATAAACTAATATCTCTGCATTTTCATTTTTTTTATCAAAAATATCCCGAGCAAATAAAGTAATAGATGACTTTAATGGATGTTCATAATCCAGTGGCACTTGTTGTAGCAGTTCTTTTTCAACGTAGTCTTTCATTTTTTATACCAAGTTGTTAATTTTAGGAGTTTGAGTCATTATATCCATGGCACTACTATTTGGGAAAGTGTAAAATTTTGACGTACGTTTATTCGTACGCTATAATTAACTTCATGGAATGAAGGTTCAAATTATATGAATATTATCAGTGTCACTCAAGCGCGGGCAAACCTGTACCGCTTGATTGATGAAACAACACTATCGCATACTCCCGTCACTATTACAGGCAAAAAAAATAATGCGGTTTTGCTTGCAGAAAGTGATTGGCAAGCTATTCAAGAAACACTCTATTTAATCTCCATTCCGGGAATGCGCGAATCCATTATTCAAGGATTGAACACGCCTATTGAAGATTGTAGCGAAGATGTGGATTGGTAATGTACCAAATATACTACACCAACCAAGCCAAAAAAGATGCAATTAAAATAGCAGCCAATGGGCTCAAAAATAAAACCTTGGCGCTCATTGAAATATTGCGAAAAAATCCTTATTGCAATGCGCCGCCCTATGAAAAACTGATTGGTGATCTGAAAGGTGCTTTCTCACTAAGAATTAACATACAACATCGCCTTGTCTATCAAATTTTGGACGATGAAAAAATAGTCAAAGTCATTCGTATGTGGTCACACTATGAATGATGACTGTTTTGTTACATGTAAGGAAGCAATCGCCTCACTTGCTAATCGCCACATTATAGACTTTCATAATATTTACTTAAAAAAGATCGTTTATAATCAAAAACTCTATACATTGAAACTATGGTAATTAAATTATGCTGTTCAAACAAAGTAAACGTTCTTCAATAGCTGCTGTTGAACAACAATTAGCCCAAGTAAATACTATTTCTACAGAAGATAGAAAGGCATTATTTGCCTTTGCAAAAGAATATGCCACTTTGCCAGGCTCTAAAGTTACTCGAGCTAAGGATGGTCAGCCCAGTAGGGTATTAGCCGATGATGGAACTGATGTTACCCAGCTAGATAGAGAAATTCCATCATTTGCACATTCTGCCCTTAACTATAATGGAAGACATTATATTTTCTTGGAAGGGGATGTTTTCTACGAGCTTGGGAATGAAGCTAATGCACCTGAATATAATCCGTTTGATTCAGGTAGGGGCTTAAGAAGAGGAAAATTGGCTATTGATGAGAATGGAGATGTTTTTTTTGTTAAGATTGTAGAGCTTTCTGCTAAAGGTAATTTACACCAAAATCATCTTGTGGAATCTAACAATGAGTTGTATTTTTCTCATATTGTGAATGAAACACCTCTTCTAAATACTACTTTTCCTTATCAAGAAGCGGCTACGCGTAAAAGACCTGAAACGGATACTCTAAAAATTTATTCTATTACTCCGCTGAAAGGAAAAGATTCTTATGCAATGTGTCAAGAAGGAAAGCTGCATCTTTCTCAGGTAATGAATCTTGCGGTACAGTTTATGCAGTTAGTTTTCTTTCTTCAACAGAAAAATATTCTTCATCGTGATATTAAATCACCTAATATCATTGTTTCCGTTCAAGAAGATTGGCAGTTAAATGTTGGATTTATTGATTTTGGTTCGGCTGTCTTTCAATCACCAGAGGAGCATCCTTGGTATGAGCGTATGAGAGCCGGAACATTTGAACTATTGTGTCCGCGTATGAGAGTAATTGTTCAGGAAAATGAACGAAGATATGTTCAATATGTACGGGAATATCAAATTTATAAAAGTTCTTTGTTGTCTGAAAATCCCCAGGATCATATGAAAGAACCAACGTTTGAACTCGTGCCATATACCTATAATTTTGCAACAGAAATGTATGCGGCTGCAGAATCGGCCAAACGAATACTTTATCCTTATAAAAATTGGATTAATTATTATGTACAGTGTGAATGGCTTTCGGAAGAGGAGAGCAAGCTGTTCGAACGCATTTATAGTTTGACTGAAAGTATTACTAATTTGGATGTTTTTCAGGAAGACAGTGACTTATGTATAGAGCTAGAAAGAGAGGGGGGGTATGATTATGAGGAATTCATAAATATTCCTCTTGATCAGCTAAAAGATGCTTTGTCACAAATGCAACAGGAAACAAAAGCGTTTATTACTAAATCTAAGAACATCGCTCAGAAAATACCGTCTAGTTTGGAAACGGAGAATAGTATTCAGCCAGTATCTCCAAGTCCCCAAACAACGCATGAACCATCCAGTCGAAATCTTTCAAGGGATAGGAAATTGAGTCAATCATTTGGTTCGGATAGAAATAGCAGTGTTTGGGGAAGTAATGGTTCTTTATTTTCGACAGAGACTAAAAAAACAGTCCCTTTCTCAGAGGAAAAGGCATCAACGAGAGAAATGGCAGGTTCTCATTTTCGGTTGGGGCGTTCATTGTAAGTGCATTTGAACTATAGGTGGTTCAGTTACCTCTCATGTGCCTAAAGTGTGACGTCTAAGACACCATGCATTGCAGCTCTTGCGAGTGATCTGATTAGCCTCATCATACATACTTAAAAGCTCAACTCCTACAAAGGTTTCTCTCAGTCTTTGAACTTTGATTAGTTTAGTTTCTCTTGAAATGATTAGAAGTGTAATGCCAATAAGCATTCCAATGGCGCATAAAACAAGCACCCACACTTGAGGATTTTGCTTTTGAATAAGCCAATCAAGAAGCGAAGAGGCAAACAGTGTTACTAATATTGAGAGAACTGGATGTTGCAAAAGAGATTTTTCATTTCCTGCTTTTAGAGCCTCATATTTTTTGCAAGTGTCTATTACGGTATAAACATATGTTTTGTTTAAATGGTTATATTTTTTCAACCACTTTTGCATTGAAATGATCCGAAGATCTTGAAAATTTTTACGGAATAATTTTAATCCAGGATACATTTCGTAATAGGCTTGATAGCGCGCTCTTTCTAAGCTAAAAAAGCAAAAAACAGAAAGCATTACACTCATTGAATACAAAAGAAAGAACGGTATATTTCTTCCTTTAGGATGAGGCATTAAAAAAAGAAACGCCGATGATGCAACTATGATTAAAGACAAAATTAACCAGATAAGCTCTTTTTTCTTTTGAGTTAACAAATATTCTCTTTTTGAGTAATGGGCGGAAAATTTAATGCGTAATAAGTGCTCAATAGTATGAATATCTACCACCGAATTTTTGTAAACTGAATTAATTTTTTCTAGCATATCATAATACCCTTATTTTTTAACACGTATAACGCTTTTTATTTTGTAGTTTTCACTAGGGTCTGTTGACATTTCACATAGGCAGCCACAAATAGCCACATGCCAAAGCTAGCATGGAGGCATAATTTCTTTTTAATTTATCATATCGCGTAGCAATTGAACGAAAATGTTTAA
>JAJZTL010000116.1 GCA_021848965.1 Pseudomonadota bacterium | reverse complement strand
ATATCAAACGCAGATTAATGATGTGCTGTTGAGTGCGTTGAGTTTGGCATTATTTCAACTGACAGGAGAATGCGATCATTCTATTTTATTAGAGGGGCATGGTCGAGAAGAAATTAATGATACTTTAGATATCACGCGGACAGTGGGGTGGTTTACCACGATGTACCCGGTGCAGTTAATGTCAAAAAGCAATGCGCTTGAGATATTAAAAAATACAAAAGAAATGCTGCGAAAAATTCCCAATAAAGGTATCGGATATGGTAGTTTTCACGGTTATCATGCAGAAATTTTGCCAAAAATAAGCTTCAATTATCTTGGTCAATTTGAGCAAAGAGCGGATGCACTGTGGGCCTTGACGAATGAAAAAATTGGACAAGTCAGTTCGTCAAAATATCATAGTCCTTTATTAATCAATATTAATGGTTGGGTGGTCAATGGCGAATTGCAGTTTAGTTTGGATGGTCAACTTGTTCAAGAATCGCTGGATAAATTGGCAGAGTACTACCAACAATCCTTAGAAAAATTAATTAAAATATTAAAAAAGGCTTCACGCTGTTATCTAACAACAAGTGATGTGGATAATGTCATTAATCAGGAATATTTGGATGAAATACAGGCTAATCGAGAAGTTGAGGCAGTGTATTTAGCCAATAATTTACAGCAAGGGTTTATTTATCATGCACTTACTCAAGGTAACATTGATCAAGCTTATCGTGTACAAATAAGTTGGGAATATCATAATAAATTAGATGTGGATAAATTACAGCATGCATGGAAGTTAATTCAGAATATTTTTCCAACATTACGTCTGCGTTTTGCTTGGACAGAGCAAATGGTTCAAATTATTGATAAAGAGGCCAAGCTTAATTGGCAAATGATTGATTTAAGCAAGGTTAGTATCGCTGATCAAAAAGAACAGTGTAACGCGATTAGATTAGCAGATGAAAAACAGCCCTATGATTTATCAGAAAGTGGATTGTTTAGACTCTATCTTATTAAACATCATGAAAGTTATTACACGTGCATCTTTAATAATCATCATAGTATTCTGGATGGATGGAGTGTTCAAATTCTTTTGGAAAAACTGCATCAAGTTTATACTGAGTTAACGCAAGGTCTGAATAAGGCTATTTCACCAGAATTGATTTACGGTGATGCGCAAAAATATCTACAAACACACCTTGAAAGCAAAGAGTATTGGCAAAAATATATTCAAACAATAACCGATAGACCTCAATTAGAGATTTTATTAAAGTCAGACTGTAAAAGAATAAAAATTGGTGAGTATAAGCATATTCAACAGCCTAAAAAACAGCGAATGTTATTGAATAAAGAATTATTTATGGCAATGAAAAATCTTGGCCAAGAGTATGCAGTAACGCCTAATGCCTTTGTGCAATATGCATGGCATAAAATGCTGAGTGTTTTTGGAAATAGTCAACAAACAATTGGTGGAACCGTTGTTTCAGGAAGAAATATTCCTGTGAATGACATTGAACAATCGGTTGGGATGTACATTAATACTTTGCCGATTATTATGAATCATGGTGAGCATGAAAGTTTAATAGCCGCTATTAAAAATATTCAGCAAGACATCAATGAGGCCAACAGTCGAAGTAATGTTAATCTCTCTGAGTTACAAGATAAGGGTGAGCGATTATTTAATAATTTGTTTGTATATGAGAATTTTCCCGAAACGGAAAAAGGTGGTTCAGATTTAAATATTCAATTTCTGCCAACAGTGACCAAATTTGATTATCCATTAGGTTTAGTTTGTGAAGAATCAAAAGAAGGTTTGTGGCTTGAACTGAGGTTTGCGGGTGAATTATTTGATGATGAGGCTATCAAGCAATTACTTTCATTTATGACATTGATTGTTGAACAAGTTGTGCATAATCCTCAAGCATCAGAACGATCATTATCGTTGGTTAATGAGGCAGAATATAAAAATTTATATAAAAACCAGCATGAGGAAACATTGAATTTATCCAAAATGTTTTCTAATCAAGTTTCAAAAACACCTGAAAATATTGCCTTAGTTTATAAAGAAAAGCGCTATACCTATAAAGCATTAAATCAAACAGTAATACAATTCGCGCGTTATCTTCAATCAGAATATAAGATAAAACAACGAGATGTCGTGGCTGTTTGCTTAGAACGCAGCGATCGTCTGGTTATTGCAATGCTAGCAATTATGAAGTTGGGAGCGACATATTTACCGTTGGATTTTGATTATCCAGAGGAAAGAAAAAAATATATTCTCACAGAAGCGAATGCGGCATTATTGCTTACCCCGGATAATACAAAGATTCAAGAAAATATCATCAAGTATTCTTGTGATGATTTTGAGGTTGAAATACAGCCAAGTGATCTGGCCTATATTGTTTATACCTCGGGAACAACAGGTAAACCTAAAGGAGTGATGATTCGGCATAAATCCATTGTTTCGCGTCTATCCTATTTGAAGCGAGAGCACCACATAAGTGAAGATATGATATTCGGGGCAAAAATACCCGCTGTTTTTGATCCCGCCATTCGCGAATTATTTTTGCCACTGATTTCTGGTGCTAAAGTCGTCATGTTTTCAGATGAGGAAAATAAAGACGTCGCCAAAATTGCACATCTTTGCATGAAAGAACAGATTAACTTTCTTATTTTTGTTCCCAGCCACTTGGAACTATTTGTTGAATATGTTGAAGAAATGGATGCTAATGAACAAGAAAAGTTCAAATTAAGTTTGTTGTACTCTTGTGGTGAAGTATTAACACCTCTGCTAGCAAAAAAAGTATTGAATCTTTTTCCGGAGGTAATACTGAAAAATCAATATGGCCCATCGGAAGCGTGCCAGTTTTCATTTGAATATTCGTTGACAGTAGATGATATATTGAGCGATGAAAAAATCCCCGTCGGTTCTCTCGTAGATAATATGCAAGCCTATGTATTAGATGAGAATCAAAGGTTGTTACCCAAAGGGGCAGTCGGTGAATTATATTTAGCTGGGACTGGTTTAGCGCATGGGTATATTAATCAGCTAGCCTTAACAAATATCAACTTTATTTCAAATCCTTTTCAAGAAGGGGAGCGTTTATATAAAACGGGTGATTTAGTGCGATGGCGAGAAAGCAATGTCTTGGAATATGTGGGGCGAAATGATTTTCAAGTGAAACTAAGAGGGTTTCGGATTGAATTAAACGAGATTGAGTCGCAGTTGTTGGCGATGGAAAAAATTAAACAAGCAGTGGTAATCTGCAAAGATCAAGTGCTTATTGCTTACTATGTAGCGGAGCATGTTTTTGAACAAGACGTATTGTCACATCGGTTATCCAAAATATTACCAGAATATATGATACCGAGTGCCTTTGTGCATTTGGATGCATTACCTTTAACGAACAATGGAAAATTAGATCGTAAAAACTTGCCAGAACATCAAATTAGACCGGCGGATATTTTTTTACCACCAACGACTGATTTAGAGAAAATAATTTGTGGCATTTACCAGGATGTTCTTGATTTAAAAGAAAAACCGGTAAGTTTATTGGATGATTTCTTTTACTTGGGCGGCAATAGTATTTCATCCATTAGACTCGTCAATCGTTTGAGAAAAGAAGTTGATCAAGAAATGGAAATCTCAAGTATCTTTAAATACAGAAAAATAAAAGATTTGATTCATCATTTAAATTATTCATTGACAGCAAAAAAAATTTTGCAAGGAGTTGAAATTGAATTTTGATACAGTATTAAGTTGTGTTTATGCGCTGAATAACCGTGGTATTGCTATTTGGGTAAATAATGAAAAAATTAAATTGTTTATTCCTGAGCAAGAAAGCTTATCTGAGGAGGAGAAGCAATTTATTTCTGAACATAAAAAAGAAATGATTCAACTTTTGTCCGATAATGCGATTGATTCCCAGCAAGATTGTTTTGGCATTTTAAAATGCAAAATAGAAGAAGCCAGATTATCATTTTCGCAAGATAGATTATGGTTTATGGCACAGTATAATAATAATTCAGCCTATAACATTCCTAGGGCTTATAAGCTGGCAACGGGTGTGAAAACCCAAGATTTGGAATTCGCCATTAAAAAAATCATGGTTAAACATGAAGTGTTGCGTACGATTATTAAACAGGACGCAATGGGAAATGCTCAGTTGAACATAGATAATACAGTGTCCGAACAAATATTTTCGCATTATTATCTAAATGATCACGCTGACTTAAATAAAAAACTGGGTGATGAATTTTCCTATGTGTTTAATTTAGACAATGAAAATCCTATCAGAGTCTGTTTTTATTATTTACACAATAAAACTATCTATATGAGTATTGTTTTGCACCATATTGCCTCGGACGGATGGTCAATGGGTATTTTTTCTCGCGAATTAGCACAGTTTTATCAAGATCAAGATGATCGTTTGAATGCGTTGCCTTTGCAATACAAAGATTATGCTGTTTGGCAACGGCATTATTTATCCGCAAAAATATCAGAGAAGCCAATAAATTTTTGGAAAAATTATCTGAAAGATTATGAACAATTGAATTTACCAATAGATTATGCGCGACCTGCTGAAATGGATTATAAAGGGAATGAGATCAGTATGGCATTGGATTCTGTATTGTCGAAACAATTAAGAGAAATCGCTCAATCGCTGGATATCAGTTTGTATAGTTTACTGTTAGGCATTTTTTATATACTGATGAATTTGCACAGCAATCAGTCCGATATTGTGATAGGAACGGTAATGGCAAATCGCCATGATAAGGGTGTTGAAAGTATTATCGGTTTTTTTGCGAATACAATGGCACTTCGTTATAAAATTGATGCGAAAGAAGTCTTGCTGAATTATTTTAAAAATGTTGCTCAAGATATTCGAGAAGTTCAAAATTATCAGAGTTTACCTTTTGATCGATTGTTAGAAGCGCTCAATGCTTCACAAGATATTTCTCGAGATAGCTCTCGTCATCCCATTTTTCAAGTGATGTTTGTGATGCAAAATTTAGGTGGTCATTTAGAAAGCCATATGAACTCTATTTTAGATCCCTATTTGCTACCAAGTGATAAAAGTAATACTTCTGCAAAATTTGATTTAACGACATCCTGGCATGATGATGGCGAAGATTTAGTTTGCCATTTTAATTATCGAACGAGTTTGTTCGAGCGGTCGACGATAGAAGGGTACATGCAGACGTACGTGAGTTTGTTGAAGCGAATGGTGATGTTGTTGGATGCGTCTGATGAGGCATCGGTGGGTGCGCTTCAAGAGG
>JAJZTL010000026.1 GCA_021848965.1 Pseudomonadota bacterium | reverse complement strand
TGCAGAACGTGTAGCACTTGTGCTCGATTGACTCTGAGTTTCAATGTCAGTTTGTGTTGATATGGAAACAGCGGGAGAAACAGGTGAAAGAGAAGGCTCGCTATCTGTAAATGAGCTAATTGTTGTCTCAGTAGCAACTCGTTTTAACGAGCCTTCTGACGATGAAACAGAAGAGGTTCTATTTATTTTAAATCTGATTGACGCTAGTTCATCCTGTTTTTGTTGTATCGTTTCTTCGCCTAAAAGTTTTTTAACGTCAGTAAGACATTGACTTGCTGTGAAAAAAAGATCATAGTTTTCTCTCGTAAGAGGTAAGCGTGCGAAACGATTTTCATCTCGTACTTTGCGTGGTGTATCGGCAACGCTAGGGCAATGAATTAAAATAGCATCAAGTCCAACCTTAAATGAGAGCAGTACGCCAATTTGAGCCTCCATTTCTGCCTGATTTTTTGGAGTAATTCGTACAAAACGAGGAGCTTCTGGCATAAAACCATCATTTTGCTTTGTTTTGAGATAATCTTTTAATAAAGACATAATAGTAATCAGTGCTTTTTGAGCTGTTTCAAGTTTCATCGCTTTTCCCCTAAGATTTAAGCATTATTCTCTAAAAAATAAATAGTCTCTTACGGAAACAAGTTTAACAAAATCTTATTAAAAAACGCTTAAAGCTTTACTTAAAATGCGTTGCACTATTCTAAAAATTGGAAAGACTTTTTTGCCCTTGTATCTACGAGTATTTCTTTTTTCGTCGGCAAGGTAAGTACTGCGGGGACCAAAAGTGTTGTTCAATCATTGACTCGATATTTTTTTGATGTTCAGGAGAACGATCCGAAAGATTTTCACGTACTACTTCTCTTCCAACGGCTTTTGCAACTTGTTTGCCTACAGTTTGAGCTTCATCTAAAGAAGGTAAAAGAGGAGCTAAAGGATCTTTTAGTGCAGGAGATTGATTGCTTAATGCTTCGCAAGCGGCCCAAAGCATGTTTTTTGTTAATCGTCTTGCTTGGCTTAATAAAAGTCCTTTTCCTATACCTGGAAAAGAAAGCGCATTATTACATTGAGCAATAGGGCGTAATTGCCCTTGCCAACGCACTGGAGGGAACAATGTGCCGGTGGCAATGAGAGCTCGACCATTGGTTGCCTCGAGAATAACTTCAGGTGTGGCTTCAGCCTTTTCCGTGGGATTAGAAAGAGGAAGAATAATGGGTTGATCACAGTGAGCGGCCATTGTTTTCAAAATATCGGGAGTAAACGCGCCTCCTTGTGCAGAACAGCCAATTAACACAGTTGGATGAATGGCGTTGACAGTATCAGCCAAACTAATACAGTTTGGTTTTTCAATTTTCCACGTTGCAACTTCTGCTCGAGAGCGTGCATAAGGTTTTTGAGCTTCTGTGAGGAGTGGATCATCATCGAGTAATAATCCTTGTCGATCCACTAACCAAAAACGTTGATAGGCTTCTTGTTCAGTGAGTCCTTCACGAAGTAATGCTTCAAAAATTTGATTTCCGATACCAATGCCTGCAGAGCCTGCGCCTAAGATAATAATGCGTTGTTGTGCCAATGTTGTTTTTGTTACTTTTGTACCAGAAAGCACTGCTGACAAAGCCACAACGCCTGTACCTTGGATATCGTCATTAAAAGTGCACATACTATCTTTGTATTTCATGAGAATATTATGGGCATTTTCTCTCCCAAGATCTTCCCAATGTAGAAAAACTTTGGGAAAAAGTTTTTTTACTATCTGAACGAATTGCTCAATAAATTCATCGTATTCGGCACCTTGGATTCTTTTGTGGCGCCAACCTAGATAAAAAGGATCTGCAAGTAATTTTTCATTATTAGTACCGACATCGAGATGAATTGGTAAGGTTTTGCTGGGATTGATGCCGCCACATAAGCTGTATACCATTAATTTCCCAATAGGAATTTGCATGCCTCCTACGCCTTGATCCCCAATCCCTAGAATACTTTCGCCATCAGTAACGACTATCAGGTCAATTTTTGGATTAGAACGGTTTTGAAGAATTTTTTCCATGTATTTTCGATCGGGATACGAGAGAAAAAGGCCACGAGGACGTCGATATTCATGGCTGTATTGTTGGACCGCAGCCCCTATCGTGGGAGTATAGATGATTGGCAACATTTCATTTAAATGTTGGCTAACAAGTTTATAGAAAATAACTTGGTTGGTATCATGTAAATTCGTAAGATAGATATTTTTATGCAAAGGCGTTGTAAATTGATGATATTGATAATATGCTCGAGCCACTTGCTCTTCTAGACTCTCTATTCTAAAAGGCAGTTTTCCCAAAAGCTTGAAAGTATGGCGCTCTTCTTCTGTGAAAGCTGTGCCTTTATTAAGCTGAGCTGTTGAGAGTAAAGGTTTGCCGCTTAAAGAAGTTTCGAGGTAGAGTTCACTCGTTTCATCATCGGTGACAATATTAAAATCAAGCATGAATTGCGTCTCGACAGTGTAAATAGATAGTAATTAATACGCGGTAACATACCTTTTTCTTGGTTATTTTTCAAGATCAGCGTTATAATTTGACGATAAGTGAGGCGAAAATGTTTCTATTTGATAAAAATGAGATTGTTCGGCGATTAAAAAAATATCCGATACTGCAAAACTTTTCAGAATTTGCATTACGTAAGCTTGTTGCGCAGTCACAAACATTAGAATTAATGGATAACCAAGTATTATTTTATCCTGCAGAAGCAAGCGATAGTGTTTATTATGTCATTGATGGTCATATTGAGGGATTTTCTTCAGAGAATTTTCAGCGAAAAGTAGTTGACATTCATCGTGGCGAGATGGTAGGTGAAATGGGTGTGGTCTCAGGAGAGCCAAGGGGCTTTGTGACCAAGTCCAGAGGTTCCTCTCAACTATTAAAGATTGAGAGAGAAGTTTTTTTAAACTTTTTTCAAAAAAATCCTACCTTATTGATGTTATTGACTCAAACGGTAGCAAAGCGATTGCGTCGTGTGATTATGGATCTTCGAGACGCTCATTATCCTTATAAAAATATTGGCGTTATCGTCTTATCTGACGGATTGTTGCTCGACGAAATGAAAGCAAATTTTAAAAAAAATGCCTTAATAGATAACGCATATTTCTATGAGCATGCTGACTTTTGTTCTACCAAGTTAGAATTGGTATCCTTTTTTTACCAATGTGAGGATAACTCAGGCGTAAATCTTTTTTGGGCAAATTATACTGAAGAAAAGTGGTGTAAAGCTGTGTTAGATCATGTGGATTACATCTATTTTCTTGTAAGAGAACGAGACTCGGATGCTTTAACTCTGGATAAAATACAAGCAATAAAACAGCGGCCATCAGATATTGTGATTATGCATTCTCGAAAAGGTCCTTACAAAGATACGGCTCAGTTTTATGCCAAATTTGCTTTTAAGAGACATCATCACATCACACAAGAACGAGCTGATTTTGAACGTTTATATCGATACATAACTGGACAGGCAATTGGCCTTGTATGTAGCGGTGGAGGATATCGCGGTGCGATACATTATGGATTAGCAAAGGCATTGTTTGAAGCTGAAATTCCTATTGATTGTATCGGTGGCTCCAGCGTTGGATCTTGTGTGGGTGCTATGATTTCGTTGTATTATGGTGATTGGCCAAGCTTTGATAAAGCATTAACAGAGGCAATGCAGATATTTAAACACACACGTTTATTTAAACATATAACGATTCCGTTGGTTTCCATTTTAAATGGAGAGGTTGCTACTCGGACTATTAGGCACGTTTTTCAAGAAGCTCATATAGAGGATTTGCCGATTAACTTTTTTTGTGTGGTGGGTAATTTGTCTAAAAGTCAGAAAGAAATTTGCACAACAGGTTTGCTAAAAGAATGGCTTCGCGGAAGTGTTGCCATTCCAGGCGTTATGCCTCCTTTTGAAAAAGACGGTGTTATTTATGTTGATGGAAGTGTTTGTGCTAATTTACCTGTTGAAGAGATGCGGGGGTATTTGAATCAGGTAGGCACAACCATTGCATTTGATATACGTACGCATCTGTGTCATCAGACAAACTATCATTTTCCTCCTATTCTGAGATTCAAAGATATCTTGAGATATAAGTTAGGATTTAGTAAAAATCGTTATGTATTGCCTAATTTATCAGATATTGTGATGGAGTCTTCTTTTATTAATCAATACGCAATAGAAGCACGTGGAAATAATAGAGCCGATATTATCATTGCTCCGGATACTTCTTTTTTTAGTCATCATGAAGCAAAAAAAAGTGATACAGTGCGTATGTTTGCCTATGAATTTGCTCGGGAGAAATTGAAGGAATATAAGTCAGTGTACGAACGATGGATTGTTAAGTAAGGTGATAATATGATTAAAACACCAATGACATTAAAGAATCAATTTTTAATCGCAACACCTGCGATGCAAGATCCTTTTTTTAAAAAATCAGTGATTTATATTTGTGAGCACAATGAAAGTGGTGCGAGTGGATTAATTATTAATCATCCTATTCGTTGTCCTTTGGCTTTTGTATTTGAGCAAATGGACATTGAAATAACAGTACCCGCGTTAGGAGAGGCTAACCTAATGATTGGTGGGCCTGTTCATCAAGAACATGGTTTTGTTATGCATCGCGATACGGGTGAGAGATGGCGCTCTAGTTTGAAAATGCAAAATGGTTTGTGTGTCACGACTTCTCAAGATATTTTGAAGGCAATTGCAGTAGGGAACGGACCTAAAAGTATGCTTTTTGTTCTAGGTTATTCTAGTTGGGATGCAGGCCAAATTGAACAAGAGTTAATTCAAGACGACGTTTGGTGGACCTATCCTGCAGATGATTGCTCTCTGTTATTTGATGTTCCTGTTGAAAAACGTTGGGAAACTTTAATGTTGAAAATAGGTGTTAATGTGAATTCCAATGTCAATCAGTACATATCAAATATTGGACACGCTTAAAATGAGAGTATTAGGTTTTGATTGGGGAACAAAACGTATTGGGGTTGCTGTGGGAAATACTTTATTGAACCAGGCTAATCCATTAAAAACATTAGCCGCTCGAAATGGAGTCCCCGATTGGAAAGATGTTGGGCAATTAATTAAAGAATGGCATCCCGAAGCTTTAATTGTGGGGGTGCCATTGGATATTTCGGGTAAAGAATTGGCAACAACGGCGCGAGCAAAAGCTTTTGGCGTTTTGTTAGAACAAAAATTTCAATTATCTGTTCATTTAGTGGATGAGCGTTTGACCACGGTAGAGGCACGCCAGCAATTATTTGAAGAAGGCGGATACCGTAAAATTCAATCTTCTCAAGTAGACAGTTATGCGGCTAAATTAATGATTGAGCAGTGGTTATTCGAAGGTGCTTATGTTAAAAAATCTGTTGCAAATCAGTGAGCTGACACGGGAACAAATTGAAAAATTAATATTACGTGCAGCATCATTTGAATTAGGAAAAAAGCCAAATTCGCCTATTAATGTCCCAATGGATGCTATAGCCGCGTTGCTATTTTATGAAAATAGCACACGAACTCGGATTAGCTTTGAATTAGCTGCCCATGCTTTAGGTTTAAAAACTATCTATTTAGATATTAACACTTCTTCAGTGAATAAAGGTGAATCTATTTTAGATACTGTGCAAACTTTAGGGGCTATGGGATGTCGGTATTTTGTTATTCGTCATTCACAAGCGGGTATTGTGAGGGAATTGGTGGATGTGCTCGGATATCAATATGCTTTCATTAATGCGGGCGATGGCCAGCATGCGCACCCAACACAAGGGTTGTTGGACATGTTAACGATTTATCAACACAAAAAACAGTTTGAACATTTAAGTGTGGGAATTTTAGGAGATAGTCGTCATTCTCGTGTGGCCAAGTCAGATATTGCAGCTTTACAGTGTTTGGGTTGTCGAGACATTCGCTTAATTGGACCCCAAGAATGGCTTTTGTCAGAAATAGAGGGAGTTGCCTGTTTTCAAGAAGAGAGCGCCTTAGAAAATTTAGATGTCATTATTACGTTGCGTGTCCAAAAAGAACGCATGCAAAAAATAGACACTCACGTTTTGGAAGCCTACGTTCAACAGTATCAATTAACATCTCAGCGTTTAAAATACGCAAGACCTGATGCTATTGTCATGCACCCAGGGCCTATAAACCGAGGTATTGAAATCGCCTCTGATGTGGCTGAGAGCTCTCAATCAGTGATATTAAAACAAGTACAGAATGGTGTTTTAATGCGTATGGCCGTTTGGGAAGCAATTAGTGCCAAAACTTTTGTATTTTGACAAAATTTATATTAAAATTGTCATTTAAGTGACAAAATTTATATTAAAATTGCCATGTATATTCATCAACATCTTCTTAGTACCTTATCTCAAATAGTTGTGCCTAATAAAGTTGTTATTATTTATGGACCAAGGCGTATTGGAAAAACGACATTATTGAATGAATATTTAAAAACAGTGTCGAATTATCTCTCTGTCAGTGGAGAAGATATTGATGTGCAACATTTTTTATCTAGCCAGTCAATTGAAAAATTAAGAGCATTTGTGGGAGATAAAACATTATTGGTGATTGATGAGGCGCAAAAAATTCCCAATATTGGACTGAATTTAAAATTGTTAGTTGATCATTGCTTAGGATTAAAAATTATCGCAACGGGTTCTTCGGCCTTTGATCTAGCACATCAAACAGGAGAGCCTCTCACGGGAAGAAAAATTACTCTTCGAATGTTTCCTATTTCTCAAATAGAAATGAGTGTTAATGAAAATAGTATGATAACACGTTCAAAATTAGAAGAGCGGCTTATTTATGGTTCTTATCCAGAGGTTTTATTGTTGCCAAATATTGAACAAAAAAAATCTTATTTGCATGAACTAACGAGTGCTTACTTATATAAAGATATTTTAGAATTAGAGGGCATTCGCCATTCTAAAAAAATGATACAAATTTTGCAGTTATTAGCGTTCCAAATAGGCAAAGAAGTGTCAATCTATGAAATTGGACAACAAGTAGGGCTGAATAAAATTACAGTTGAACGATATTTGGATCTCTTAGAGAAGTGCTTTGTACTTATCAATATTCGTGGTTTTAGTCGTAACTTACGTAAAGAAGTTTCTAAAAAGTCACGTTATTATTTTTATGATACAGGTATTCGCAATGCTATTATTAATCAGTTTAATCCATTAATAGTACGTAATGATGTTGGAGAGTTATGGGAAAACTATATCATTATTGAACGTCTCAAAAAGCAGGCATATCAAAATATTTATGCTAATAATTATTATTGGCGTACTTATTCTCAGCAGGAAATTGATTGGATAGAGGAAAGAGAGGGAAAGCTATATGCGCATGAAATAAAATGGAATAAATCTCGCGTGAAAACGCCCTCAGAGTGGGTAAATAATTATCCCAACTCAGAGTTTATTGTCATTCATCGAGATAATTATTTGCCTTTTATTACATAAGACCTCTTTCGAAAAAAGTGCGTGCAGGTTAGCTGTCTCCATGAGTAGCCTTGAAATTTTAGGATTAATCCCCATTAATGATGTTACAAACATCAAAATGTGAATTGAGGAGTGTTTCTTGGAACAATATCGAGGTACAACTATCTTATCTGTCCGCAAAGACGGTAAGGTTGTGATTGGTGGAGATGGGCAAGTTACTGTTGGAAATACGGTAATGAAGGGTAATGCACGCAAAGTGCGCCGTCTCTATAAAGATAAGGTTATTGCAGGGTTTGCCGGAGGTACAGCAGATGCATTTACTTTATTTGAACGTTTCGAGGCGAAACTTGAACTTCATCACGGGAATTTAATTCGGGCTGCTGTTGAACTGGCTAAAGATTGGCGAACAGATAAGTTTTTACGGCGCTTGGAAGCGTTACTTGCCGTAGCTGATCATGATAATTCTCTGATTATTACGGGTAATGGTGATGTAATTGAACCTGAAGGGGGCATTATTGCAATTGGATCCGGGGGCGCTTTTGCCCAATCAGCCGCACGAGCATTAGTGGAGAATACCAAACTTTCAGCAAAAGCTATTGTTGAAAAATCTTTAGGTATTGCCGCCGATATTTGTATCTATACTAATCATCATTTTACCATTGAGGAATTAAACTAAAAAATGGCAGCAAAAATTCAACATGACACTACGACAGTGATGACTCCGCGAGAAATTGTACAAGAGTTAGATCAACATATTATTGGCCAAGACTTAGCAAAACGTGCAGTAGCTATTGCTTTGCGTAACCGATGGCGCCGTATGCAAATTTCTGACAAAACATTGCGTGCAGAAATTATGCCTAAAAATATTTTGATGATAGGGCCTACTGGGGTAGGTAAAACAGAGATTGCTCGACGTTTGGCACGCTTAGCGAATGCGCCTTTTGTGAAAGTGGAAGCAACCAAATTTACGGAAGTAGGGTATGTGGGGCGTGATGTTGATTCCATTGTTCGCGATTTGATTGATGTTGCGGTGAAACAAGAACGTGAAAAAGCCATGCACCGGGTTCGTACCGAAGCCGAAAAGAAAGCTGAAGAACGCGTTTTAGATGCATTATTACCTTCTCCTCGTGATGTTTTTGATGGCGAAAAACCTAAAAAAGATAATACTTCTCGTCAGGCTTTTCGTCGTAAGTTACGCGATGGCGAATTGGATAATGAAGAAATTGAAATTGATGTGGCTTTAGCTCCTATGGGAGTTGAAATTATGGCCCCTCCAGGTATGGAAGAAATGACCAGTCAATTACAAAGTATGTTTCAAAATATATCTAGTGAACGTAAGAAAACACGTCGCATGACGGTGAAAAAAGCATTGGCTGTGTTGCAAGAAGAGGAAGCCGGTCAATTAATCAACGAAGAAGATTTAAAGGCTCATGCCATTGAAAGCGTTGAGCAACATGGTATAGTCTTCATTGACGAAATTGATAAAGTTGCTAAGCGTGGTGAACATGGTGGAGGGGATGTTTCACGCGAAGGTGTGCAACGTGATCTTCTGCCTTTAGTTGAAGGTTCAACCGTGTTTACAAAATATGGTATGGTGAAGACGGATCATGTGCTTTTTATTGCTTCAGGTGCTTTCCATGTATCAAAACCTTCAGATTTAATTCCTGAACTCCAAGGTCGCTTCCCTATTCGAGTAGAGTTAAAGGCATTAACAACAGATGATTTTGTGCGCATTTTAAAAGAGCCAACAGCATCGTTAACCAAGCAATATTCAGCTTTATTGGAAACTGAAGGTGTGGCTCTTACATTCACTGATGAAGGAATAAAGCGTATTGCGGAAGTGGCGTGGCAAGCGAATGAAAGCATGGAAAATATTGGTGCACGCCGTTTATACACAGTGGTAGAACGTGTAGTGGAACTTATTTCGTTTGATGCCTCTGATCGCCATAGTGAGGAAGTCATTGTTGATGCTGATTATGTGAATAAACATTTAGCCGATCTGATCAAGAATGAAGATTGGGCTAGATACATTTTGTAGGATATTCTATTATGTCTTCTATCCGTGCCATTCAAGACCAATGTTTTCTGAACACGCTTCATGGTCAAGCGTGTTCACGTACTCCTGTATGGATTATGCGTCAAGCAGGTCGTTATCTGCCTGAATATCGTGCCTTACGAGCAAAAGCAGGAAGTTTTATGACATTGTGTCAAACGCCTGAATTAGCTTGTGCTATTACGTTACAGCCATTAGAGCGTTTTAGATTAGATGCGGCCATTTTATTTTCAGATATTTTAACGATTCCTGATGCGATGGGACTTGGTTTATCGTTTGTCGAAGGTGAAGGGCCTAAGTTTGATCGTTATGTGCGTTCTGCTTCCGATATTGAAGCATTAGAAGTGCCTGATGCAGAAGAGAAGCTGTCTTATGTTATCGAGGCTATTCATCTCATTAAACATGAATTAGCGGGAAAAGCGCCCTTAATTGGTTTTTCAGGAAGCCCTTGGACACTGGCATGTTATATGGTAGAAGGTGGTAAAAGTCAGAACTTTCATCACATCAAATCATTATTATATAAAAATTCAGAAACTTTGCGTTTATTATTAAATAAGCTTGCCCAGTCGGTTATTAAATATTTATCTGCCCAAATTAAAGCAGGTGTAGATACGGTGATGATATTTGATTCTTGGGGGGGCATTCTGCCTCCTAAAGAATATCTTGAATTTTCATTGCATTATACGCGGATGATTATCTCAGCATTACCAAAAAATATTCCGGTAATTCTTTATACAAAAAATAGTGGTGTTTGTCTTGAAGAGATAGCGCAATCTGGTTGCAAAGTTGTAGGTATTGATTGGACCGTTGATATTCAACAAGCCAAAAAGCGGACGGAAGAAAAAGTTATACTTCAGGGCAATATGGACCCGGCTGTTTTATTATCTTCTCCCAAACGCATTGAACAAGAAGTTGAAAGCATTTTGAGACATTTTGCCTCAGAAGGCAGGAAATCTGGACATATTTTCAATTTAGGCCATGGCATTACGCCAGATATTCCTGTAGAAAATGTCGAAGCTTTTATTGAAGCGGTCCATGTATTGAGTCCAAAGTTTCAATAGACTTCTTGCATAAACTCCACTTGTCGCCAATTTCTTAAATTTGTGATATAAATATTACGATCTAATTGAATACGCTTTTATGATCGACTGGAGCACATGAAGCAAATTTAGCGGTATTTGATTTTCCTGGTCTAGGTGCACAAAGGACAGTGCCAGGAATATTGGCTGGATTAATTAATACCTCGTTTTGAGCTGGTGCTGAAGACGCGCTATCGGCTCTGGCTGCTTGAATTTTTTGATAAAAATAGCCAGTTTCTGGATAATAACTAGGAAATGTTTGACTCGTGGTCAACACAGAAACGTCTTGCATTATCCGACCGCTTCCATCATATTCTTCTAAAGCCACAGTCACTCTTTCGCGTGACTCACTCATACATTGTTCAAGAAGAATATGAGTCTTACTCTGACCATAAATAGGTCTTGTATCGTTATTAGCATTAAGTACTTTGTATATTGGAAAAGTCGTATCATTAATGATGTGACTTATTATTTCCCAAATATAGGCATTATTTGTCTCTTGAACCATACTTTCACCCGATGAAAACATTTTATTGTTATTGAACTTACACATTAAAATATTATCATCTATTCTTATCACTGCAATTTTTTCAGATTCTCCTGAATTGTTTTCATTGTTAAAAACATAACAGGTTCTTTGTTCTTTCGGCCAGTTAATCGGAATGCTTTGCTTGTCTTTGACATAATAAACTTTAAACCAATCCTTGGGGTGAATTGCACCTGAAACATATTCTGGTTGGTGTGTTGAAAGATATCCACTGTCAAAATCCCAGCCTAAAAATTTGCCATTATCATCTCGAATATCTGGAAAATTTACCGACTCTGTTGATTGCAGACAGTATTGAATCACCCCAGCTTCAGAAGACTCAGAGAGATAAAATGCATTTTGTTCCATTGAGTCTGCTTTTAAAGCTATCCACTCTTCTGTTGTTTTCCAGCCATTGGGCTTAGCGCTAATATTATAGCATTTCGACAAACACGGCTCTAAAGGCTTCCAATACTGATTGTCTATGCCGACTAAATGAGCTGGTTTAGGCCAAATGCGAGCTCCTAAATCATGTCCATGACTAAATATAATATTTGCCGTTCTGCCCTTTTTACGTTCATTTTCATTCAAAATTCCAAGTAGTTTTGCATCAATTTCTGCTTCGCTCAATGGTTTTTGACCTTTCGCCACGTAATCTTTAAGTCGAGTATTCGATAACGCAAAAAAGGGATGACTTACATTTTTAGCAGCTTCTAAAGTATTACGTATTTCTGTTTTTCCTTGCATCACTGTCTCAGGACAATCACTAGAAAGTTTATCTATAGAAGCTTTAAAACGAGACATGATTTCTAGTGACAGCTCGATCGTTTTATCTAAATCGAGCTTATCTATTTCTGTTTGAATTCCATATATCCACGCTAAATCTAAAATTCTTTTCAAACCACCAGGTGCGTGAATATAAAATGTGGCATCGCGTGTTCCATTTTCTAATTCTGAGACTGAAAACATCATTAAATGCAATCGTTTTAACCATGATTTCATCAATTTATCTTTTTCTTCAGGTGTTACCAATCCATGTTTCAACAATATTTTAAAATTTCTTAGTGATCGTGTTTGAAAGGTTGGAATCAAATAGTTAGCATCTAAGTTGTCCCATGAATCTGTCACAATGGCATAAAGTAGTTCTGCGCCATGATTCGAATAAATTTCAGGAATATCTAAAAAATCTAGGGTTTCAATAGCATCACGCTCGCTCCGATTTCTATCGCCAGTATTATCACCTGAAGACAAAATTCCTCTATTTTCTGCATCGGGTGAATGCTGAATTTTTGATAATTCTTCATCAAACTCAAGATGTTCCTGTTGAATTTGATTTTTTAAGCGTTCATATTCTCGTTCTGCTAACGACAATGAAACACGCATGAAAGGTGTACTTAAATGAGGCGGTTTGCTTTTATAGTTTTGAATATCTCGATAGACTTCTTCGAGTCGATCAATAGACGTACTTTGTGCGATGCGTCCCAAACGCACAGCACTTTCATGAGTCATCTCAATTAAATTGTACACACGAGCATAATTAAGCAATGCACCTGCTGATGCATGAGTGTCTCCTATAATTAAACATTGCTCGTTTAATCTCACTTTACTTGATTGAACCGGCACAGCGTCTTCGAGACGACTAGGCATTAAAAGCGTTTGTAAAAATATAGTTGAAGTAGGTATGATGGTTACTCACTGTTTATGATTTATGTTAAAAAACTGGGTGCAGTCTAGCATGAAAATATTAATTAAAAATTAATAATGTATATCTGCTATTAACAATAAAAGGTAGAACGTGTATAGACATGTTCATATTTGACTGAATATATCTTAAAGAGTGTGGTAAAAATCTGAAAATAGCATTAAAATGAACGCATAATATTTTATTTATTTTAATGATGAAGACACCTATGCATAAGACAATTTATACCCATTTTCCTCGATTAGAATGGAGCCAACGGCAGTGGCCTTCTAAGACATTAACACAACATCCTACCTGGTGTAGTATTGATTTGCGTGAAGGAAGCCAAGCGTTGCCCACGCCGATGAATATTTCGCGTAAGTTAGCATTGTTTCATTTATTAGTAAAATTGGGTTTTAAAGAGATTGAAGTTGCTTCCCCCTCTGTGTCTGATGATGAGTTTCAATTTGTTCGGTTACTCATTGAAGAGCATTTAGTGCCTAAAGGAGTTACACTTCAAGTGCTTTCGCAGATGAAAACTATCTCGATTGATCGTACATTTGAAGCATTGCAAGGATGTCGAAAAGCCATAGTGCACTTGTATAATACAACCTCTATGTTGCGACGCAGTGATGTTTTTGAAGTGAATCCAGATGAACTTGTCTCAAAAGCAGTGAGCACTTTCCGCTACGCCAAGCAATTGGCAGCAAAAATGCCAGAAACAGAAATTTTATTTGAATATTCTCCTGAAGGATTTAATACAACAGAACCCGCTTTGGCTGTGCGAATTGTGAATGCAGTAATTGATGAGGTAGCGCCAACAGCTGAAAAACCGCTGATTATTAATTTGCAAGCAACAGTGGAAACAGATTTACCCAATGTATACGCTGATCAAATTGAATACTTGATGACTCAACTTCATTCACCGGAGCACGTTATTATAAGTACGCAACCGCATAATGATCGAGGATGTGCTGTTGCAGCAGCTGAACTTGCTCAGTTAGCAGGAGCTACGCGTGTAGAAGGTACGTTATTGGGAAATGGTGAACGTGCGGGGGTGGTCGATATTTTGACATTAGCGTTAAATTTGCATACTCAAGGAATTTATTCAGGTTTGGAAATAGCAGATGTTAATGAAATTCTTGATATCTATGAAAATTGCACAGAATTACCGATTGGCCCTAGACAACCTTATGCAGGGGAGCTCGTCTTTACCACATTCTCTGCTCCGCATCAGTTTGCTATTCACGAAGGTTTAAAAGCCTATGAAGAAAGCGGGAAGACTTTTTGGCATGTTCCTTATTTACCGATGAATCCTGAAGATATTGGTCGTGGACGAGAAGACATTATTAGGCTCACAACACAGTCAGGGCGTTCGGGATTAGCTTACGTCATGGAAAAATTCCATGGTTACCGTTTGCCGGTGAATATGCAAAAAGAATTTAGTTTATTGGTGAAAAAGCTAGCAATACAAAAGAATAAAGAAATTACCGCCGATGACGCATGGGATATTTTTATGCATGAATATCTCAAAGCGAAAAAACCGTTTGAGTTGAAATCAATTTATTTCGAAAAAGATAAAGATAATTCTACGCAATTAAATTGCAATGGAGAATTACTTTTTGATGGTAAAAAATATGATTTATCCAGTTCGGGTAATGGTGTTATTGATACTGTGATTAATTATTTGAATAAAACATTTCATTTAAATCTTATTGTGGATGATTATTATCAGCACGCTTTAAGTCATGGTTCAGATTCTATTGCTGCCTCCTATATTCGCGTTATTGATCAATCAGGTAATAGTTATTGGGGGGCAGGTATTGATAATGATGCAACACTGGCTACTTTGCGCGCGCTGATTAGTGCCGTTAACCGAGCAGTCAACTATGGAAATAATGAATTTGAATAATACTTCTTCTTGGGATATTGCTAAGGATATTTTATTAGCACCTACGGGATTAACAGAGCAGCATTTAGGAAAATGCCTCGATTGCTTATTAGCTCATGGAGTTGATGAGGGTGATCTTTATTTTCAACATGGAGTTTGTGAAAGTTGGGCTTTAGAAGATCATCAAATTAAAACCGCTTCCTATGATATTGCCAGAGGGGTAGGTATTCGTGCTTTATGTGGTGAAAAGGCCGGATTAGCGTATACCGATGTTTTTGATGAAAAGGCATTAATGCAATCGGTGAGTATGGCGCGAGATATTGCATTGCATGCGGATAAAAATATCGTTATGCCATCAAAAATAGTACAAAAAAAGCAACATACGCCTTTATATGTTCCTTTAAATCCTCTTTTGCTCAATAATCAAGAAAAAGTAGAATTACTGCGTGCTATTGATAAAAAAGCACACGCAATGGATCCAAGGGTAAAAAAGGTAAGGGCTTCTTTGGCTTCGAGCTATGAAGTTATTCTGATTTTAAATAGTGAAGGAATGTTAATACCGGATGTGCGGCCATTGGTGAGATTAAATGTTGAAGTAATTGCAGAAGAAAATGGACGACGTGAAAGTGGCTCAGCAGGAGGCGGTGGCAGATGGGATTACCGTTATTTCTTTGATAATGATTGTAGCTCTGTTTATACAGAAAAAGCGGTACGTGAAGCTTTGTTAAATCTTAATGCAAAACCAGCGCCTGCTGGAACAATGCCTGTCGTATTAGGTTCAGGATGGGCAGGTGTTTTATTACATGAAGCCGTAGGGCATGGTTTAGAAGGGGATTTTAATCGTAAAAAATTATCTGCCTACTCGGGTTGTTTAGGTCAAAAAGTGGCCTCTGAAGCCGTTACTGTAGTTGATAATGGGGCAATACAAGGTCGGCGTGGTTCTTTAACTGTGGATGATGAAGGTACACCAACACAATGTAATACGTTAATTGAAAAAGGTGTTCTAAAAAATTATATGCAAGATAAACTCAATGCGCGCTTAATGGGGTTATCTCCAACAGGCAATGGTCGCCGAGAGTCATTTGCGTGTCTGCCTATGCCACGTATGACAAATACCTATATGTTAGCGGGTCAATATTCTCCTGAAGAAATTATTGCCTCTGTAGACAAAGGACTCTATGTAGCCAATATGGGCGGAGGGCAAGTAGATATTACATCGGGACAATTTGTGTTTTCAACCAGTGAAGCATATGTCATTGAAAAAGGAAAAATTGCTTATCCTGTCAAAGGAGCCACATTAATTGGCAATGGGCCGGAGGTAATGCAACGTGTTTCTATGGTGGGAAATAATCTCGAGCTGGATACAGGCGTAGGTACGTGTGGCAAAGATGGTCAATCAGTTCCTGTGTGCGTAGGTCAGCCAACGGTCAAAGTAGATACTTTAGTTGTTGGTGGAACGTCTAAATAATCTCTTTTATAAAAGCTACAGGGTAAGCGCACGTTAAAAATATTTTTAAGTATGCAGTAAAAATCGATCTTTTTGTAGGGGCGAATAATATTCACCCCTACAGTTCAGCGGTTTTTGGAAACATTTTTAACGTGTGCTGCCCCTGGGAAAATGCACTTCAAGTTACGGTGATTAAGCTTTATTTAATAATTTTTGTGGTAGAATTCCGCTCAATTCTATTTTAGAAATAATAATGAGATTTAACTAATGAGAAAATTTTATTTACACAGTAGTTCTAGCGATAATAAGAATGATCAAATAATTAAAAATGCCTTAGCGCGATATAAAATAGGCATTCATGAAGATCAGATGGGAAAGTATATTGATGCAGATGATACAGCTTTAGATGCTTCTCCTTTCAACGTGTCAAAGCAAGGACCTAAAATGATTCTTACATACGATACTCAAAAAGCTGATAGTGTCGAGTTAATGAGTAATACAAATCAAGGTTGGGGAATCAGTTTTGATTTTGATCCTGCTGCAATAAGTTATTTGCGTCCAACTGTGACTCCGAGTGAACTATGGAAAGAGATTGCTGATGAAGTTGCGTTCTATATGCCAAATACAGGTATTTTATCGGGTTTTGGTTTTGGCAGAACATTTAATTCCTCTGATAAAATAAAGGCACGCAATATGTTTTGTGCTTATGCGAGAGCTTTGTCAGAAAATCCTGATAATCCTCAAATAGCATCAGGTGAAATATTTAGCGAAAAAATTATACAAACACTTCATCATCAGCAGTTAAAAGCGCATGTTGAACGAGTTTTGGTAGAAAGAACAGCTCTTTTGGGTATATTAGGGCATGATACAACAGTGGTTTCTTTACTCGATAAATGTATTCAATACATGCAGAAAACAGTTAAAGTAGAACAACTCATGCTTCCAACTAGAACAAACAGCCTAAATATAGTGGATGAGGACGGATTATAGGTCAGAATTTTTTTACACGGCTGTGGCAGTAGGGAGTTTTACCCGTTTTGAGATAATATTCTTGGTGATCTGCTTCAGCCTTCCAAAAAACATTCGCTTCTTTCAGTTTGGTGGCAACGTCAAAGCCTTTTTGTTTTAATTGTTGAATTAATGATTCAGCAATTTTTTTCTGTGCATCATTATAATAAAAAATAGCACTTAAGTAAGATGAGCCTATGTCAGGGCCTTGTCCGCCGACTTGTGTGGGATCATGAATTTCAAAAAAATATTTAGTAAGGGATTCATAATCAATGATGCTCGGGTCATAGATAACGCGAACAGCTTCTAAGTGTCCAGTATCTCCCCGACACACATCTTGATAACTGGGGTGAGAATAATGTCCTCCGGTGTATCCTACTTCTGTTTTTACCACACCTTTGAGGTGGTCTAATAAATACTGAACGCCCCAAAAGCAGCCACCGGCATAAATAGCCTCTTCTGAATCAAGAATGGTTTCACTGTGCACAAAATCAATAGATAAAGAATTAACACAATGTCGTAAATTTTTAGGGGTGAAATATTCACCTGAAAAAGCATGTCCTAAATGTGCTTCACAACGTGCGCAAAGTATTTCAGTACGACGGCCATCGGGATCAGGTTTACGTTCAATGCTATCTGAGATTTCGTCATCAAAACTTGGCCAGCCGCAACCTGAGTGAAATTTGGCTGTAGCACGAAAAAGTGCCAATCCACAAACACGACATAAGTAAGTTCCACGCTCCTCTTCATTGCAATATTCTCCTACAAAAGGAGCTTCTGTGCCTTTATCAAAGACAACATGCTTGGTTTCAGGCGTTAAGGTAGGTTTTTTGTTTATCATGATTGTTTTATTAGACCAATTATATATACTTACAGCTTATCATAATAAAAAATTGTGGGAATGTATATGCGTAAAATAGTACTTTTTTGTCTATGGTGTTTTTGCTTTTCTGCGTCGGCTGCTAATGTGCCTTTAAATTCCGTTGAAGGAGGGAAAATGTTAGCTTCTAGCATTTTGCATGGAGATGCTAAACCTTTTTTATCAGAAGTACGTTATTTTACGTATCAGAAAAATATTTATTTTTGCGGTGTGGCTTCCGCGGCTATTTTACTGAATACATTGAAAGCAACTCCTCCTGTGGATCCAAATTTTGGGGATTATAGATTATTCACACAAGATAATTTATTTACACCAGAACTAGCCAATAAGACAGGTATTACTTTTTTCAGCATTATTGGTCAGGGTTTAACTTTGACAAAAGAAACACAGTTACTCAATGCGTTTTCTGGGATAAAAGCTCAAGCCTATCCGATGGGAACTCTAACAGAAGAACAAGTGAAAAAAATTCTTGTGAAAGCATTAAAATCAGATAAATTACTTGTCCTGGCTAATATATTTCGGCCTTCTATGAAAGAGGTAGGAGGAGGACATTTTTCTCCTGTTGCAGCCTATGATTCAAAATCGGATTCTGTGCTATTTATGGATGTAACTTCTTATAAATATGGTCCGACATGGGTGCCTATGAAGACACTTTATGCAGCCATGAGTACACGAGATCCAACAGAGGCATATCGCGGTTTTATTCTAGTGAGCAAGCAATGAATCCAGAATTTAAAAAGAATAAATATATGATTGTAAAGGAAGTTTTTCCTGTTCCCTGGTGTGACATTGTTATAAATTATGCAAAGTTTCAGTCATTTTATGACTTTAGTCCAGAGAAGGTTGAGAGCGCCCAAGTACCCAATTCTCATAGTAAGTATGCCGATTTTTTAATGGAGTCTCTTTTATTATATTTTCATCCTATTATTGAAAAAAATGTGGAAGCCCCTTTATTCCCAACCTATAGTTATTATCGTGTTTATAAAAAAGGAGATATTTTAAAGCCTCATATTGATCGTAATGAGTGTGAGGTTAGCGCAAGTGTGGCATTTGGTTGGCCTAATAGTTCAATTTGGCCATTCAAATTAGAAAATGATAAAGGAGAAGTGACTGTTTGGCTGAATCAGGGAGATGCATTAATTTATGCGGGCCCTTTAGTAAAACATTGGCGTGAACCTTTGGATGAATCAGCCTATGTACAAGCTTTTTTTCATTATGTCTATGCTGAGGGAGATAATGCTTCACTTAAATTTGATAGAAGAGCCGCGATTGGACAGCCACGATTATGAAAAAATACTTTTTTAATGATGATTGGAAAAATTGGATTTGGTCTAATATAAACAATGGTGTAAGTAAACAGCGAATCTATAATGATTTAGTGGAGCAAGATTATGATGTATTTGCTATTATCAATGAATTACGATTTATCCCCGATGTTTTTCGTAAGCATGATGAGGTAGAACCCAATAAAGTGATAGGCTATTTACAAGGAGCCGGAGCAACAAAAGTTGATGTGCCTATTCCATTTTTTGTTTTCCCCAATTATCTGACAGAAATGGAATGCAATAAACTTATTGAGATACAACGCTATGAAAATGCTCGTTCCACCACAGGAGATAATAAAGATTGTAAAATTGATGAGGGGAGAACCAGTTTTTCGACCTATTTTGAGACTATCCAATCTGATTCAGCTCATACGTCGGTTCAAAAATTAAAGCAAAAAATACTCTCATTGATGGGAATACCTGTTCGGTATTCAGAGCATATACAGGGACAATGGTATAAAGAGCAAGGATGTTATAATGATCATTATGACGCTTATGATGATTATAATCAGTTTAGAAATTCCTCGGGAAATAGAACATGGACATGCATGATAACCTTGAATCATGTGGAAGAAGGGGGGGCGACGTATTTTCCCATGTTAGATAAGCGTTTTAATCCCCAGGCAGGACAGGCACTAATATGGTATAACCTAGGCGAACACGGCCTTGCTCACCCCTTAACGCTTCATACCGGAGAAACTGTCATTAAGGGGGAAAAATTTATTATTACGCAGTGGTTTCGTCAGTCATTGTAAAATTATTGCCTTTATAACCTTTTGCCAATAAAAAGCACTCACTGGAACGGGCCCTAGAAGCTTCAGGTTTGCGAATCATTGTTTTTTCAAATTCACTGCGTACTTGTTTTAGCAAGCTGTCAAAGCCACTTCCTTGAAATAACTTCATGAGTAATGAACCACCTGGAGCTAAAACTTCTGAAGCAAAATAGACAACTTCTTCAACCAGACCCATAGCGCGTGGAATATCAATGTGACGCGAACCACTCATGTTAGGCGCCATATCAGAAATAATGACATCCACTTTCCGCCCCCCTAAATGTTCGCGAATTTTTTCTTGTATGCTTTCATCGCGAAAATCTCCTTGAATAAAGTCAACGCTATTTAAAGGTGTCATGAGAAGAAGATCAAGCGCAATAATTTTTCCAGACTCTCCTACGCATTCGGCCGCTATTTGAGAAAAGCTGCCAGGTGCTGCGCCTAAGTCAATCACACACATGCCTCGGCGCAGTATATGATCTTTCTTTTGTATTTCTAAAAGCTTATAAGCAGCACGTGAACGATAACCATCTTGGCGAGATTGCTTAACAAAGGGATCATCAAAATGTTCTTTTAGCCATTTTTGACTACTTTTTGAACGGGCCATTGGTTTATTCTTCTATCATTTTGATAATGCCAGAAAAATCAATCGGCTCTTCATTTTGTTCAACAAAAGCTTGATACAGTTCCTCAGCTTTTTGTCCTAAAATTGTTTTTTGATTGACACTCTCGGCAGCTTGTTGACTCAGATGTAAATCTTTTAGCATTAATTGCGCTGCAAAGCCGGGTTTATAGTGATGATTCGAAGGAGCATTTTCAATTAAACCGGAAACAGGACAATAACTGGTCATCGACCAACATTGCCCTGACGCATTAGCGGAAAATTCAAAAAATTTCTCTGGAGAAAGCCCTAATTTTTTGCCTAATGTAAATGCTTCTGAGACGGCAATCATGGATATACCTAAAATCATATTATTACAGATTTTAGCTGCTTGCCCATTACCTGGTCCACCTACATGAACAATGCGTTTGCCTAAAGTATTAAAAATAGGCATCACATCATTTAGTGTTGCTTCATCGCCTCCAACAGCAAAGGTCAACTGGCCATTCGCTGCTGCAACGACTCCACCAGAAACAGGGGCATCAAGAGAGCGTGTTTCTGATAATTCCGCACGCTCATGTAATTCGCGTGTGGTTTCAATATCAATAGACGAGGTATCAATGTGTATAACACCAGGTTTGCTATTGAGGTATATGCCATGCTCACCCAAGCAAATTTTTCGTACTTGTTCGCCTGTTTGCAGCATGGTAATAATCACATCTTGATCTTGCGCTAACTCTTGAATGGAGTAAGCTTTTTTTGCACTATATTCTTGATGAAGCTGTTCTACGGGTTCCCGGCGAACGTCATAAACTGTCACTTCAAATCCAGCTTGAAGAAGCCTTTGTGCCATCGGATAGCCCATGCTGCCAAGGCCAATAAAACCAATTTTAGGATGGCTAAAATCGTGCATATTAATATTATTGCGTATTGACATTTTTCTCTCCTTATTTCACATGTGGCATAATGAATCCACTCACTGCATGACTCGTATTTGGCCAACGCATGGTCACTGTTTTGGTTTTTGTATAAAACTGTACACTTTGATCGCCGTGCATATTTAAATCACCAAAAACGGATTGTTTCCATCCGCCAAAAGGGTGATAAGCTACGGGCACTGGAATGGGGACGTTAATACCTACCATGCCAACTTGAACATTTTGAGCAAATGAATGAGCGGTTTCGCCATTTTGAGTGAAAATTGTTGTGCCATTACCAAAAGGATTTTGATTGATTAAGGACAGTGCTTGTTCAAAGTCATAAACCCGCACAATCACTAAGATAGGGCCAAAAATTTCTTCTTGATAAATTTTCATTAAGGGCGTGACGTGATCAAAAACAGATGCACCCAAGAAATACCCTTCAGGATTTTCTGGAAATTTTCGTTCACGTCCATCAACAACAAGTGTTGCACCTTCTTTGACGCCAATATCTATATAATGTTTCACACGCTCTAAATGCGTTTGGCTGACTAGGGGCCCCATATCCAGACCTGGTTGGTTACCGGGGCCAATTTTTAGGTTGCGTGCTTTTTCGGCAATAAGCGGTGTGAGTGTGTCCGCTGTGTCATCACCAACAACGACGGCCACTGAAATCGCCATACATCGCTCTCCGGCAGAACCGAAAGCAGCACCCGCTAAAGCTTCGGCGGTTGACTCCAAATCGGCATCTGGCATAACAATACCATGATTTTTTGCACCACCAAATGTGTGTGCACGCTTGCCAGCAAGAATAGATTGTTGATAAATATACTGAGCTACTGGGGTAGAAGCTACCGCTGTCATGGTTGAAATAGCGGGATGTTTAATTAATGCATCTACGACCTGTTTGTCGCCATTTAATACACTCAGTACCCCATCGGGTAAACCGGCTTCGGTTAATAATTGTGCTAAGAATAAAGGAGCAGAAGGATCTTGCTCAGAGGGTTTTAAGATAAAACAGTTTCCGCAAGCAATGGCAGGAATTATCATCCAAAGTGGAACCATCACAGGAAAATTAAAGGGAGACACACCAGCGCAAAGACCAATGGGTTGGCGTATGGTGTAACAATCAATAGAGGGTCCAACGTTTTCCGAATAATCACCTTTCAGAAGATGTGGAATACCACACATAAACTCAACTAATTCGATACCGCGCCCCACAGATCCTTTGGCATCTTCGATTGTTTTGCCATGTTCCTGAGTAACAAGAGCGGCTAATTTATCCTGATTTTTTTCAAGTAATTCTTTAAATTTAGCTAGAATACGAGCTCTTTTGAGCGGCGGTGTTGTGGACCAAGTGGTAAAAGCTTGTTTTGCACTAGCAACCGCAGCCTCTAACTCTGCTTCGCCTGCAAATTCAACTTCACCAATAGGCTCTCCTGTCGCTGGATTCGTTATAGTTCGGCGTTTAGCAGAAGAGTTAGATAGTTGAGTTTTGCCCTGAATGTATTGTCCCAGTATGGTAGGCATAAAAATATCTCCAAGTTAGTGATCTGTTGATGGCCAAAGAATATTTTCCAACCCTTCAACAAAATGGTTAAGTGTTCGTATTGCTCGACAAGCAACTAGAAATCCTGGCATAAAACATTCGCGACTTAATGTGTCTTGTTGTAGTGTGAATGTTTCCCCTATACTGCCAAAAATAATTTGCTGATGTGCCATTTTTCCAGAAAGGCGAATGGCGTGGATAGGAATATGGTTGCCGTCGTATTGTCCGCCGCGAGATTGATTAGGGCGAATATTATTCGCCCCTACAACATCTTGCTGTAGGGGCGAATAATATTCGCCCAATTTGCCTGTTGTTTGTAAATTCTTGGCAATCATACGGGCTGTTTTTCGTGCCGTACCTGAGGGCGCATCTAATTTTTGTGGATGATGCATTTCAATAATTTCAACTTCGCTAAAATAGCGTGCAGCATCTTCGGCGTATTTCATCATTAGCAAAACGCTAATTGAGAAATTAGGAGCAAGAATGACCCCCTGTTTTTGTGCATCACATTGCTGTTTATATTCTGCAATTTGTTCAGCAGATAAACCCGTAGTGCCAATAACTGCAGGAACTCTGGTTTTGATAATAGTCTGCATATTTTGTCTAATGGCATCAGCATTAGTCAGGTCTACCACAAAATCAGGAGCTAAACGCTGAATTTCTTTTTCTAAGTCATGTTTTTTGCCCAGCTCAGCTACAATGTTAAAATCTGATTGTTGATGCAGTGTTTGAGTGGCTATGGTTCCCATTTTACCGGAGGCTCCATTAACAATAACCCGTAATGGTGTGAGCATTGTTATGCCATGCTTCATGCTTGGGTCTCAGCTTTTTTGACTTTGGTTTTTTTCGTTGATGTCTGTGCTGCTTCTTGGGAAGGTAATGCAGATGTTTTTTTGGAAGATGTTGCTTTTTTTCTTTTTTCTTCAGCAGCTTTTTCTTCTAATAAATCTTTTTTCCAGGCGCTTCTGGCCCAAATAATAGCAGGAATCCAGCCAACAAGACTTGCTTGTAAAAAGAAGGCAAAAAGCATATGCAATATTCGTCCTGTCATTAAAAAGATAATACCTGGACAAATAATTGTAACAAGCCAAATTAATAGTTTACGCATAACTTTCCCTCATCGGCAGTGAAAAACCTTAATATATAATAGCTTTATGGCAAAATAAAGTATACTCTTATCATCATGATGAAAAAAAATACAACAATTGCTCTTCTGGCGACAGGAGATGAACTTACCCAAGGTAGTATATTAAATACCAATGCACAGGCTATAGCACAAGCATTATTTAGCCATGGTTTGGAACCTAATTGGCAAATGGCTGTATCGGATGATGTTGATGATATGCAGGCAGCATTATCTTTTTT
Source organism: Pseudomonadota bacterium (assembly GCA_021848965.1). Taxonomy (GTDB): domain Bacteria; phylum Pseudomonadota; class Gammaproteobacteria; order Legionellales; family Legionellaceae; genus CABHON01. Next base: position 1,761 of record JAJZTL010000026.1, on the reverse strand, counting down.
ACTACAGCGACATGCAGTGGTGATTACCATTGGTGGATTAGGTCCAACGTCGGATGATAAAACGCGTTTTGCTTTGGCAGCGTCTTTGGATGAAACTCTCGTTGTGCATGAGCCCAGCTGGGACAAAATTAAGGAGCGCTATCAGAAATTAAATCTTCCAGTTACTGAGTTAGCTCAGCAACAAGCATTATTTCCTAAAAAAGCCAAAATTCTAGAGAATGCTAATGGCAGTGCCAATGGTTGTGCTTATGCTAAAGAGGAACAATGGGTATTTATGTTGCCTGGACCTCCACGTGAATGCTTGCCAATGTTCACAACAGATGTTCTTCCGATACTTACGCAACAATATGCAACAGGTAAAATTTTATTACAATGGAAAGTGTTTGGTGTTGCGGAAGGAATGATTGCAGAAAAAGTAGATGCAGTATTAAAACCTTATGTGTCTATGTGTCGCACTTCGTTTCGTTGGAATTATCCTTACGTTGATTGTAAGGTATTGCTGGATGAGCATGCTCCGGAAAAGGCAGAGATAATTACTTTATTGAATCAATTGTTGTCGCCTTATCAATTCGACCCTCAGAATCAGACAGCTACAGAACGATTAAAAAATTTTTTAATTGATACAAATATGCATGTCTTAATTCAGGATGAAGTGACAGGTGGTGTTTTAGAGTCGCGTATTCATGTGCCAGCTAATCATTCTAAGATATCTTTTGGAGGAAGCAGCTATCGTTCGCAAGATTCGTTATTTTTTCGTATTGAGGGATTAGAAAATTATTGGGCAGGAGCAGGTGGTTTAGAAAGCGAGTTAGTTTTAATTTCTCAAGAAGGAACAAAGAAGTTCACTGTTCCTTTTCGAAGTGTGCTTCTAGAAATATATGTGGCAGAATTTATTGCGCATCAGATTTTTTTGCAGTTAATAGGGAGCATTAGTACCAACAAAAAATGAGGTATAAATGAATTACACCGATAAATGGAATTTTAAATTAAATATCAATTTTAATGGGTATATACATTTGATCTTTGAAAAAGCTTGCTTTCTTAAGCTAAGGGGATCAGACTATAGGGTATGAAAGAATTTGTTTTAACCGCTGAAGAAAAAATAGAATTAGAAGTTAAACATCATGCCAGTCGAGATAGAAAAGAATCAGATCGACTCAAGGCAATTTTGCTACGTTCTGAAGGATGGACAATTGCAACAATAAGTCAGGCACTTCGTATTCATGAATCAACGATTATGCGCCACATTGAGGAATATCGCGCAGGGAAATTAAAAAATGAAAGTGGTGGTTCATCGAGCCAATTAACCAAGAAACAAACACAAGAGCTTATCGCCCATTTAGAAGCCAACCTTTATCATCATAACCATCAAATTGTGATGTATATAAAAGAATGTTATGGAGTGGTATATACGATTGCGGGAATGCATAAATGGCTTCATCGAAATGGATTTAGTTATAAAAAACCTCATGGTGTTCCACACAAAGCCGATCCAGCATTACAAAAAGAATTTATAGCAAAATATGAAACATTGAAAGAAGAAGCAGGTGCAGATGAACCCATACTTTTCATGGATTCGGTGCATCCGACCCAAACAACAAAACTGAGTTATGGTTGGATTCGAACAGGTAAGAAAAAAGAGATTTCAACAACAGCTGGTCGCACAAGATTGAACATTGTTGGGGCAATTCAACTAGGACAATTAGCCGATGCATTGACTTCTCAATATGACACAATCAATGCCGAATCTATTGTGGATTT
>JAJZTL010000115.1 GCA_021848965.1 Pseudomonadota bacterium | reverse complement strand
ACTCGTTGGCATGGATGCCAACGATAAAATCCAACCGAGCAATTACTTTTTTTCACGCTTTGAAAGTGGAAACAATCTTCTTTGCTCAAAAATAATATTGAAAATATTTTTTAAACATAGTTGATATATGACGGTGCCCCTAATTTATACATTTAGGTTGGCGAAAACCGTAAATTCGAATGAATGTTGCTCACGCTTTGATTTTGGTTTTCTGTATGTGCTTTAGCAGCATTACCTTTGCCTGAATTAGCAAACATTCCCACTTTCTGAGCACCTAAATAAGAGCTGATCGTTTGCCATTGATAAGAATCTGGTTTAACTCGTAGATTATAGTTGCCCCAACCATGTCCTGTACTCCAGGTTGTATGCCCCTTTATACCATATTTTTTTTCCGCTGTTACAGCATTAGCCTTTAAATAGTCTAAAAATTGTGTCAATGCAGTGGTACATGTAGATGAATCAGTACCTGCACCATATTCTGTTACCATAGCAGTGAATTGCTGCTCTTCTAAGTAATCAGCAAATGCTTGTAAATTGAAACCATTAGGGCCTGTTGTCGATAGATCTGTCTGGCAACTTACTCCTGTCCCGCTATAATCGCTATCCAAATACTGATGAGCATTAATAATAATTTGTGTCAGATCTGTGATTCCCGCTTTAACAAAATTATCACGTGTAAATAAGTTTGCGTTGGTATATGTTTGACCATCGCTACCTTCCCAGCTAGCTGTAGCCCAAGAATGTAATCCACTCCAAGAATTACCTTCCACTAAAATAGGACCTTCATAGCCTGCTTGCCGTAAAGCTTTAATAACATCTGTTTGAATAATGAATACCTTATTGTCTGGCACATCTACTGGTTCATTCATCAAATCTAATAAAATATAGTCTTTATCAATATCAGAATCATTTTTAATGAGTTCATATAATTTAGTCCAGACATCTACATAAGGCGTTGAGTCGGTAATCAATGTACCATCAGGACAAGGACCTGTGGCACCACATCCAGCATGCTGTGTACCAAATTCTGAATAACGCATATATGCATGTAAATCTAGAATGGTATACACTTTTGATTGAGTTGTACTTTGAAGAAAAGGCTTAATATAGTTTTCATAATAATTTTGGTAAATATCACCTTCACCTGGACCATCAGGTTGCAAATACCCCCAATGAAGTGGCACTCTAATAGTATTTGCTCCTGAGGCAATAAACGCATTTGTGTCTGCCAAATCAGTATACAAAGTGGTTTGATCTTTTTCAGAAAGATTAGGTGCTGTAACAGGATTAATAACGACATCAAATTCAAATCCTGACAAATTAATGCCCACGTATTGCCATGTTTGTTCACCATTATAAGGAGCAGTCATATTAACATTAGGTTCGATCTGAGTGTACTCAATAGATCCCGTTAATGTTCCGGCACTATCGATGGCTGGATTTTCATAAGCAATATGAATACCTTCAGGCTGCGAGTAACTAAGCGTTGAACCTACACCTAAGTAACCAAGGTAGGTATTATCATCTTCACAACCATCAAACCGCAATGCGCCACCAGCATAATAAGCATTACCACTATATTTATTTGCATCGACACTTTCACCATAAGACAGAGCATAGGTCATCACACCACTTTCATCTTGTATACACCAATATGGACTAATGGGATTACTACTGGATCCAACCCCTGAAATTTTATTGGTTACTGTAGATCCTTTGGTAACTTCAACTACAGCAGCTATTGCCACTGCACGCTTAAAAAAATTCATGTGTGATTTACCTCTTCTCAATTGAAAACATACCACAAGACGTGTCCTGCAAAATGTAGTTGCCTAAAAAACAAACTCGTGATTCTGTAAGCATTTTACTACAAAAACATTAAAAAAATATTATATATAAAAACGGCACCGTCATATATAGACTCATCCGGTTTTGTTTAGATAAGTCTCTATTGGGTTAAAACTGCGCGGGCTTGCAGCCTTTTATGATTTTCAACATGCCATCCTACATTTCACATGACGTCATACAACTGGTATTGTACAATCTATGCCCATGGCCATTATTTTTTCTATAACTTTATGTGAGATAGCGAATGTCAACCTCAACAGAATTTCTGCAAATACTCGAATACTTTAGTCCGGAAATTAAGCTCATTGCTACTGAGATAAGGGAGTTAATTTTTGATGTATATCCAAAAACAGTAGAAGTCCCTTGGGCTATTCAAAAAATTATCGGTTATGGCACAGGATATAAAAAAATGTCAGAGCATTTTTGTTGGATTCAACCAAATAAAAAACATGTCAATCTGGGATTCAATTATGGATCTGAATTACCTGATCCACAAAAACTTCTCGAAGGAACAGGAAAGCTTTTTCGACATGTAAAAATGCGTTCTCTTGACGATGTAAAGCGTCCAGGTATTCAACAACTCCTTGAGACCGCATGCCAACATCGAGTGCCTCAACCAGAAAAGCCACGCTAATTTTTTGTAAAAAATGGACCTACCACTGAGCTTGCAATCATTGCAGGAAAGAGCTTGTTTTTTTCTATTTCATTGCTTATGATTATCGTACAGTAATCAAAACAAGGTAAAAAATTAATGACATCAGGCGGATTAAGAAAAGGTGCTGGACGCCCAGAAGGTACAGGAAAATTTAAGGTGCCGACCACACCGCTACGCGTGCCGACGCATCTTATTGAAGATATTAAACAATTTATTGTGGCGGGCAAGCAGACTTGCCCCTTATACGCCTCTCACGTCAAAGCAGGCTTTCCTTCGCCAGCAGAAGACTATGCTGAGCAACATCTTGATCTAAATACGCATTTGATAGCTCATCCCTCTGCCACTTTTTTTCTGCGTGTCTCGGGTGATTCCATGGTTGATGCCGGAATTTTTAATGGCGATTTACTCATTGTTGACAGAAGCCTAGAACCCACATCCGGTAAAGTCGTCATTGCCGCCGTGAATGGCGAATTAACCGTGAAACGATTGCAGAAAACGCCGAAAGGTATTTTTTTAGTGGCCGAAAACAGTGATTATACGCCCATTGCATTAAACGATTCCGATCGCGTTCAAATCTGGGGGGTGGTTATTCATGCCATTCACTCTATTGAATAGATAGTCGATGATTGCTTTAATTGATTGTAACAACTTTTACGTTTCCTGTGAGCGTGTGTTTAATCCACAATTATGTCACCAACCGGTTATTGTGCTTTCCAGTAATGACGGTTGTGTTATTGCACGCTCCAGTGAGGCAAAAGCGCTCGGTATTCGCATGGCGCAACCCATGTTTCAAATTAAAGAGTTGGTTATCAAACATAATGTGCAATGGCTATCTTCCAACTTTGCTCTCTATGCCAGCATGTCAGAGCGCGTGATGAATTGCATTCAAGAACATTCACCGAATATTGAAATTTATTCGATTGATGAAGCTTTTATTGATCTCACTGAAATGTCGCCTATTGACGCTTTTCACTTTGCCAAAAAATTACGTCATACTGTAACTCAATGGACAGGAATTCCAGTATGTATTGGCCTTGGTCAGACAAAAACATTAGCTAAAATGGCTAACAGTTTAGCGAAGAAAACCAACACCATTGGCATATTTTCTCTTGATGATACCCACCAACGTCAAGAAATATTTAAAAATTTTCCCGTAGGCGATATTTGGGGCATTGGCCGAAAAACAACAATCAAGTTAAATGATTATGACATTAACACCTCTCAAGAACTTATCAATCAACCTACAAGCTGGATTCGGCAAGTTTTTGGTTTAGGTGTAGCGAAAACAGTATTGGAATTACAAGGCACGCCCTGCGTTCAATTAGATGATATGAAATCCAAAAAGGCCATCATGTCATCGCGTTCTTTTTCAAGGCCCATCACCCAGTTGCAAGAACTATCCGAGGCACTGAGTCACTATGTGGCCACTGCCACAGAAAAATGCCGTGCACAGAGGGGGTTAGCACAAGGCATTTGCGTATACATTACCACCAGTCGCTTCAAAGAAAAAAACGAATATTACGCTAAACAGAAAACCATTAAACTTCCGGAACCAAGCCAAGATACGCGCGTTATTACTGATTATGCGTTAATGTTATTAAAAACACTGTTTCGTTCCGGTTTTGCTTATACCAAGTGTGGGATTATCTTGTTAGATATCGTCCCCAATAGTGCGCGCCAATTAGATTTTTTCTCTGTCCAGCTTCCTAAGCAAAATAATGCCACGATGCAAGTCATGGATAAAATTAATAGAAAATATGGCAAAGGCACCATTCATTTAGCGGCGGAAGGTTTTAAAAAGGCATGGCTCGCCCGAAGCAATAAAAAATCCCCTCATTACACGACTCAGTGGACGGAGTTACCCATAGCAAGGGCATAATAAGTATTGCTCAAACAAACATCCTATTTTAAGACAGCTACTTTGTATTGTACAATACATGAGCGAGGAATTTTTTTAAAGTGAACCATCATGCCTGAATTACCCGAAGTAGAGACCATCTTACATGGACTAGCAGGACATCTACAAGGAAAAACCGTGCAAAATGTCATTGTACGTTGTAACCAATTGCGTTGGCCTATCCCTTCTTTTTTGAAAACCGTATTGATGGGCCAAACACTGCAACATTTATCACGACGCGGAAAATATTTGCTCTTAGCCTTTAATACGGGCACATTAATTATTCACCTAGGTATGTCTGGCAGCCTCACCGTGTTAACAACCGCTTTGCCCACTAAAAAACATGATCATGTCGATATTGCTTTTTCTTCAACTTTGATAATGCGTTATACCGATCCGAGACGTTTTGGCACAATACTATGGACAAAAGGCAATCCTCACCATCATGCTTTACTCCAATCATTGGGGGTTGAACCTTTAGAACAGGCATTTTCTGCCGAGATGCTTTATAAAATCGCACAAAAAAGAAACGTGGCCATTAAATCGCTTATCATGAATGCGCACGTGGTCGTGGGTGTAGGCAATATTTACGCCACAGAAGCCTTATTTTTAGCCGGCATCCATCCCGCCATTCCAGCTAAAGTATTAACATTTAAACAATGTGAGCAATTGGTCAATGCCATCAAACAGATTTTAAAGCGAGCGATTCAACAAGGTGGCACCACTTTCAAAGATTTTGTGAACAGCGAAGGAAAGCCAGGCTATTTCTCACAGCAATTAAACGTTTATGGACGAGAAAAGCTACCGTGTATGATATGTCAAACAACTTTACAATCGCTTCGATTAAATCAACGCAGCAGTACCTTTTGTCCTTGTTGTCAGCCTTATTTTCGTGCTATCACCTGACGTGATAAAAAATCTATTGTACAATAGACTTCTTTCGAAACTCAATTTCAGGTCCTTCCATGAACAAGGAGTTTGTTGTTTGTAGATGAAAATGAGTCTCCCAC
>JAJZTL010000025.1 GCA_021848965.1 Pseudomonadota bacterium | reverse complement strand
GAATACAAGAAAGATTGTTTTGTAATCTGATTCCACTTATTTTTGCTGTAGGTCAATACAGGGTTTACATGACCTTCATTATCCACTTTAGTCATCAACCAGTTACCCGCTTCTTTTGCCGCATTTAAGTATTTAGGATCATGCGTACGTTCATTTAGCAATAATAAGGTAAATATCGTTTTAGAGGCTGTACCAACCACAAAGCGATTATCTTTTTGATGGGTTTTCTTATTATAAGAATAATGGAATGCCCCTGCATTTTTTCCTGTATGTTCTTGCATACTCAAAATAAAATTCGCCATTGGCTCAACTTGTTTTTCTATTACAGGATCAGGAAATGCACTATTAATTTTCAATAACGTAAAGAGAGTTGAAGAAGTATAAATAGTACGCACATTTTTTTGTCGAACATCCGCTTTGGCATCATATCGTTTGATTAATGCATGCAAATCAGGATCCATCATGCGCAATAAATAGGCCTTTTCGGCGAGAATACGTTCTTTTAATAAATCCGTATCCATGATACGTACGGGAACAACATTACCAATAAGTTCAGCGGCGCCTTTACCATCATCCACAAAGCTATATTGACGAGAATCAGGCGGATAATAAAAAGACACTTTAAAACGTGCATCTTTCAAAGCATTTTTATCTAAGTGTGCTTGTTTAAAAGCCTCTGTAGAAGTCTTAATTAAACCTTCTGAAAGTGAAGTCGCATCTGTTTGCGCACGTCCGACTAAACTTCCGTGCTCATAGACGCTGACTTCCATTGCCCAATTAATGACCGGGTGCCCACCATTAAACCAACGATTATCCATCGCTTTATTTTTTTGAGCGTTTTGGTGATCCACATAATGATCAGCCACCTGATGCACAAATTGCATCACTTCTTGGCGAAACGCATTATTTTGCTGAATGCTCTTTGGTACCTCTGCTGCATAAGCGCTCCCCATAATAGCCGCAAGCACAGCTCCTCCAAAGAAATGTTTTAGTAACATTGATGGCATGAATAATTTCCCGTAAAATTTCAAAAGGGTAAATTTTACTCGCCACATACAGACATATCAAGTGAAAGATAAGACTTCTTGAATTTTTTAACAAAATATTGAATAATTCGAGCTATGAAAAAAGAACTTTACCAATTAATAAAACAGACAATTTCTCAACTTTATCCTCATCAATCTGTCCCTGAGTTTCAGCTTGAAAATACTAAGGATCCCAAGCACGGTGATTATGCGTGTAATTTTGCTTTAATTGCCGCAAAAATATTAAACAAACCTCCTAGAGAAATTGCACAGAATATTATTGAAGTGATACAAACTCTTCCTACGCTTTCTTGGATTGAAAAGGTAGAAATAGCGGGCCCTGGTTTTATTAACTTTAAACTTTCAAGTACAGCGCATTATCAAATCATTGATGATATTTTGACGCAAAAAGACAATTTTGGGCAATCAACTATTGGCAATAATCAAAAAGTTTTATTAGAGTTTATTTCCGCCAACCCCACAGGCCCGCTTCACGTAGGACACGGTCGAAGTGCTGCTTTTGGGTCTTCCTTGGCCAACTTATTACGAAAAGCCGGCTTTAATGTTGATTGTGAATATTATGTCAATGATGCCGGTCGACAAATGGAAATTTTGGCTGTTAGCGTCTGGTTACGTTATTTAGAACAAGCACATTCTCAGTATACTTTTCGCTTTCCTACGAATGCTTATCATGGAGATTACATTAGAGATATGGCGACTGATTTTTATCAGCAACATAAAAATCACTATGTTTGTTCTTCTGTTAATACTTTATTTTCTCATCTTCCTCCTGACGAACCAGAAGGTGGCGATAAAGAGATTTATATTGACGCTGTTATCGCTAAAGCGAATCAACTATTAGGAACGGAAGCTTTTCAACAAGTACAAGCATTTGCCACAAAAGCTATTTTAGACGATATCAAAGACGATTTGAGCGAATTTGGGGTTCATTTTGAATCATGGTTTTCAGAAAAAAAATTATTTGATAATGGTGCTCTAGAAGAAGGCATCATTGCCATGAAAAAATCCGGGCACACAGAAGAAAAAGAAGGCGCGCTATGGTTTCAAGCCACACACTTTGGTGATGAAAAAGATCGCGTGCTCATTCGTGCGAATGGAAAATCCACTTATTTTGCTTCTGATGTCGCTTATCATTGGAATAAATATTCTCGTGGATATGAAAAATTAATTAATATTTTTGGTGCCGATCACCATGGGTACATACCCCGTTTACGCGCCATGATTGAAGCACTCGGGAAAAATCCGGATACATTGGAAGTATTACTGGTACAATTTGCCATTTTGTACCGCGGCGAAGAACGTGTTCAAATGTCCACACGTAGTGGCTCATTTATTACTCTTCGCCAATTACGCGAAGAAATAGGCAATGATGCGGCACGTTTTTTTTATATTCAGCGAAAATCTGACCAACATTTAGATTTTGATTTAGAATTAGCCAAATCACAGTCCAATGAAAACCCTGTGTATTACATTCAATATGCTCATGCGCGTATTTGCAGCATTTTCAAACAAATGACAGAAAAAAAACAAGCTTTTAAGCTTGAAAAGGGATTGCAATCTTTTGATGCATTAAGTTCTCCGCTTGAATTACAACTGGCAAAAACATTATCGCTGTATCCCTCTTTAATTGAATCTTCTGCCCTTTCTCGAGAGCCACATCAAATTGCTCATTATCTTCGAGAATTAGCCAATCATTTTCACACGTATTACAATGCTTGTGTTTTTCTTGTTGATGACGAAAGATTACGTCATGCTAGACTATGCCTTATTATGGCTGTACAACAAGTATTGCAGAATGGGTTGACTCTTTTAGGAGTCAAAGCTCCAGAATATATGTAAAAAAATAAAAAATTATGTCGCGAAATTATACGAAAATATCTCCCCGAAATGAGCAACGCCCTCGAAGAGGCCAACATTCATCTAAATCCGGGTATTTTGTTTTGCTGCTGCTTCTTATTGTTGCCGTGACATTTTACTACGTTTTTTCTCGCGGTATTCTTTTCTCAAATACTCAGACTCCCATTATTCCTTCTCATGCCAAGGATTCAACAACACCTACTGCGGCCAATCCAGCTAAACCACGTTTTGAATTCTACACTTTACTTTCAAAAGAAACAGTTCCTGTCCCTCATGACAAGACCCAAACAACTCAGAGTACTGTCAGCGCAGATGCCACAACCAGTGAAATAGCTCAAGAAAAAAAGTCCGCTTCTGATGAAGCCAACAAAAAAACAGACGAGAACGAAGCTGTTACACAAAAAACAACGCAAAAAGAATCTTTACCAACAGAATCGACTAATGCACCCACGGGAGTACCTTCAGTTCCCGTGGCAACAACTAAACATGCCACAATTTCTACGGCAAAAAAAGCGACTCCATCCACCACTCCTCAACCTCAAGCAAGCCATTCTGCAACGACTCCAATCTCAACCCCCATAACCACAACATCAACAACAACTCCTTCTTTATCCACTCGTTATATGCTTCAAGTGGCTGCATTACAACGAATGAGTGATGTCGACCAATTAAAAGCAAAATTATCATTTATGGGTTTTAGTGCTTCTGTTGAACCTTTTCAAAATGGAGGTTCCACTTGGTACCGCGTTAAAGTTGGACCGTTTCTCTCTCAAGAAGCTTTACAAAAAGCCAAGCAAACATTAATGATGAATCATTTAAGTGCGATTACTATCACACTACCTCCTTCTCACTAAATTATTAATATGCGACAACTTGTTCTTGATACTGAAACCACCGGCTTAGAAACAAGCCAAGGGCATCGACTGATTGAAGTGGCCGCAGTAGAAATGATTAATCGTCGTTTTACCGGCAATTACCTGCACTATTATATAAATCCTGAGCGCGAAATTGATGCTGGAGCACAAAAAGTACATGGCATTACCAATCAGTTTTTAGAAGATAAACCTAAATTTGCAGAAATTGCCGATGCTTTATTTGCCTATCTACAAGATAGCGAGTTAATTATTCACAATGCTCCTTTTGATTTAGGCTTTCTCGATCATGAATTCAACTTACTGAAAAAAAACTTTCCCAAAATAAGCACCTGCTGCTCTATCATTGATACGCTCGTCATGGCCCGCAAAAAACATCGCGGCCAAAAAAATAATCTTGACGCCCTTTGCAAACGCTATCAAGTCGATAATTCTAATCGAGATTGGCACGGTGCCTTAATTGACGCCGAACTCCTTGGCGGCGTCTATCTTGCCATGACAGGAGGACAAATTAGCCTATTTGATACTTCTGTATCACCAGAAATAAATAAAGCCACCTCATCTTCTCCTGCCGCCCCACTCTTCTCTCATGAAGATATTCCCGTACCTCAAGGCCCCTTTAAAGTCCTCTATGCCACAGAAGAAGAACGCGCCGCTCATCAAAAATATATGGAAAAAATTGGTGCTGATTAGAATACACGTCCTAGTGAAGATGCTCAAAAATTCGACAAAAGAGGTTTCGACCATGAAGATCCAAGAATTGCTTGTTAACCGATTCAATGGGAAAATTCATATTCAAAATCTTGAATTTTGCCTAACATCCGCTCTCCGAGCCCATAACCATGCGATAAAAACAACAAAAAGGCTTCCTAAAAAATCCACAAAATAATGCCATCCTAAAAACAAAGCGGCACAAATAACTAAAATGTTAAACGGCAATAGTGTATATCTCAACCAGCGAATATTCCAAACACTTTGTTGACACAATATCGCCCATATCATATGAAATGAGGGCATAGAAATCATCCCTCCCTCAAAAGATTCAGGGTAAATATAGTGATGAACTTGGTAGAATTTTATTCCCGTATTATGCTGCGCTTCAATAAAGTGAGGGCTATACAACATACTGGCAGGAGCTGCCGTTGGCCAAATATAGTAAATAATATATCCAATTAATGTCGTCGCAAGTATATAAAAAAAATATTTTTTTATATTGTAAAATTGCTGAAAAATAATTAACAAAATAGGTAAAAATAATAGCTCAAATAAAACAAAACTATACCCAAAATGTAATGCTTTAGTTATCAAAGGCGAATGGGCGAGCATTTCTAGAATCATTACAGTATTGTAATGCAGCTTCAAATCAGCCCAAAGCAACTGTTCATCTATCGTTGAAAAAGGCGTTAACTGAACAGCCGTTGTTGCGTACATCACTAAAAGTGTAATACAACTATACAAGCCAATATAACAAAACACTTGCGTTATTTTGGATTTTGCCCCCAAAAAACAGACACCTCCGCCCACACATAACAACAATATAAAAAATAAAAATGGCATTCCACTCCAAAAGTAACTTATCCAAGCATAATGCCAATAATAATGATTTATATAGAAAACCAAAGAGGACAATCCAAGTATTAGGCCAGAGCAAATTAAACTAAAGTAATCAATGCGTAAGAAAGTGAATGCATTAACCGTAGATATTGTAGATTTTTCTTCCATTTTTCTATATTAACTATGATTAAATAACTTGTCAAAAAAATAAAATCCTTTACAATAAGGTGCTTTAGTTTTTACAGATACTCTCGTGCTAGATTTAAAAAAAATTCGAAATTTCTCCATTATTGCTCATATTGACCATGGAAAATCCACCCTTTCCGATCGCTTGATTCAACAGTGCGGCGGTCTTTCTGAACGCGAAATGAGTGCTCAAGTTTTAGATTCAATGGATTTAGAACGTGAGCGCGGGATTACTATTAAGGCCCAAAGCGTACGTCTCATGTACAAAGCAAAAGATGGTAATGTCTATGAGTTAAACTTTATTGACACGCCTGGTCATGTGGATTTTAGTTACGAAGTTTCTCGTTCACTATTTGCATGCGAAGGAGCTTTGCTCGTTGTGGACGCGGCTCAAGGTGTTGAAGCTCAAACTTTAGCCGTTTGTTTCACCGCTATTGATCAAGGCCTAGAAGTCATTCCCGTACTTAATAAAATTGATTTACCTCAAGCCGAACCTGAACGTGTTATTCATGAGATTGAGGAAATTGTAGGCATTGAAGCGCAAGGAGCTCTTCGTGTCAGTGCTAAAACAGGAATAGGCATTGATGAATTATTGGAAATGTTAATTCATAAAATTCCACCGCCAGAAGGCGATGCCGAAGCGCCTTTACAAGCCTTAATTATTGATTCTTGGTTTGATAGTTATTGGGGCGTTGTCTCTCTTGTTCGGGTCAAACATGGTGTGTTGCGCGTCGGTGATAAAATGCAAGTGATGTCAACTGGAAAAGCTTATGTGGTAGATAAAATTGGCGTTTTCACGCCTAAACGAACAGATACAGGCATTCTTCATACAGGCGAAGTGGGTTATGTCGTTTCAGGCATTAAAGATATTCTTGGAGCGCCTGTTGGAGACACATTAACACTCGCTAATCGCCCCGCACTTGATCCATTGCCTGGTTTCAAAAAAGCTCAGCCACAAGTATTTGCTGGCCTTTTTCCGATTAATGCGGATGATTATGAAGATTTTCGTGATGCTTTAGCCAAGCTGAGTTTAAATGATGCATCACTTTTTTATGAACCTGAAGTGTCTGGCGCCTTAGGTTTTGGTTTCCGCTGTGGTTTTCTTGGTATGTTACATATGGAAATTATCCAAGAGAGACTCGAAAGAGAATATCAATTGGATTTAATTACCACCGCACCTACTGTCGTAGTAGAAATTATTACCACAAAAAATGAAACATTACACATTGATAATCCCGCGGATTTGCCTGCACCAAATTATATCAGTGAAATGCATGAACCCATTGTCAAAGCCAATATTCTGGTGCCTCAAACCTATTTAGGTCCAGTACTTACTTTATGTACAGAACGACGTGGGATTCAAAAAAACTTAATGTATTTAGGCAATCAAGTTTCTTTAACTTATGAGCTCCCCATGGCCGAAGTTGTTTTAGATTTTTTCGATCGACTAAAATCTGTCAGCCGGGGTTATGCATCATTGGATTATCATTTTGAGCGCTTTCAACCGGCTGATTTAGTAAAATTAGATATTTTAATTAACAGTGAAAAAGTGGATGCTTTATCACTGATTGTGCATCGTGATAAAGCCATTTCTCGCGGACGAGAATTAGTAGCAAGAATGCGTGAAATTATTCCTCGTCAAATGTTTGATGTAGCAATACAAGCCGCTTTAGGTGCTCATATTATCGCAAGAGAAACGGTGAAAGCCTTACGCAAAAACGTTATCGCCAAGTGTTATGGTGGTGACGTTTCTCGTAAACGTAAATTATTGGATAAACAAAAAGAAGGCAAGAAAAGAATGAAACAAGTCGGACGTGTTGAAATTCCTCAAGAAGCTTTTCTCGCATTACTCAAATCGGATAACAAAAAATAATGAACTTTCTTACGCAAAATTTTGAATTAATTCTATTTATTTTGGTGTTGTTTTCAGGAATCACCTATTTAATTGATTACTGTTGGTTGGCAAAAAAACGTGAGCAAAAAAAATTGCCTCTTATTGTTGAGTATTCACGTGCCTTTTTCCCCATATTGCTCTTCGTTTTTCTTTTTCGTTCATTTGTCGCAGAACCTTTCCGCATTCCATCAGGTTCTCTTGAACCCACGCTACAGGTAGGTGATTTTATTGTCGTCAATAAGTTTGCATATGGTATACGATTGCCCATTCTACACACTAAAATTTTTAATACCTGGGAACCTAAACGCGGTGATATCATAGTTTTTCGTTACCCCCCAGATCCTTCTATTGACTATATTAAGCGTGTTATTGGTATTCCTGGAGATCACATTGAGTACAAAGATAAAGAACTCTTTATTAATGGCAAGCCTATGCCGCAAAAATTCCTTCGTTATGCGATTGATTCAGACTCTACCCACCCCGATCTTGGCACCTGGAAAGTGGAAAAGAGACAAGAAAATCTCGAGGGTATTAAGCATAATATTTATATTCGCCCCGATGTTACTAACAATGATTTTTCACTGATTGTTCCAAAAGGTAAATATTTTGTGTTAGGTGATAATCGAGATAACAGCCTTGACAGCCGCTATTGGGGTTTTGTACCAGATGCGAATATTATTGGCCAAGCTTTTTGCGTTATTATTAGTTGGAATGGTGAGACGGACAGCATTCGATGGTCACGTATTGGTAACAGAATTCATTAATACTCAATTTTACTCAATTTTGCGAATATAATGCATTTGGACAATTTTTATAAACACATTGGTTATACGTTTAAGCAACCTCAATTGTTAAAGACCGCACTCACTCATCGCAGTTATTCTGTCACGCATAATGAACGTTTAGAGTTTTTAGGCGACTCTTTATTGAACTGCATTATTGCGCACGTGTTATATCAGCATTATCCTGAAGCAACAGAAGGCGAATTAAGTCGCCTGCGCGCCTATCTTGTTCAAGAAAAAACTCTGGCCGAATTGGCTCGACAAATTCAGCTAGGCAGTTACCTACATTTAGGGTTAGGTGAATTAAAAACGGGTGGTGCTGACCGAGAATCTCTGCTTGCTGATACACTAGAAGCTCTTATTGCCGCTATTTTCCTAGATAGCAATTTTGAAATTGCACAACAATTTATTCTGAGCATTTTTAACGACAAATTAAAAAGCATTTCCTCTATCAATATTAGCACTAAGGATGCCAAAACCACCTTGCAAGAATATCTCCAATCTCACAAACGCCCTCTTCCTGTTTATGAGATTCTTAGCACTACCGGTGAAGCCCACCAACAAACATTCACTATTCGTTGTCGTGTACAAAGTTTAGGTATAGAAACGCTCGGAACCAGTACTAACCGCAAAAAAGCCGAACAAGTAGCTGCAAAAGCATTTTTAGAGAAATTAATGCTATAATTTCATGAAATGTTCGGATCTTTTAGGAGAAAATCATGGCTGTAGAAAATACGAATAATCTTTCAGAAAAAGAAATGATTACGCTGCTTGAAAAAAAAGGAATTCCTGTTTCTTCCAATATTGATAGCGAAAGCTTAAGCAACCTGTATAATCAGGTTAAAGAAATGGAACAAGACAATACAAATCAAACTTCTGAAGAGCCCGTAACTATTACATTAACGCCCTTAAAGGAAGCAAGCCATGTTATTTCTGAAAGTCTTTCCAAAAGTGCCATAAAAAGACTTCAAGATGATCTCAACAAAATGCCATGGGGGATGATGGCAGATATTGCAGAAGTTGGATTAACAGCTGCCAAATTTCTAGTAGCTGGCTCCGCAGCAGCAACACCTCAAGGTTTAGCTATTATGGCAGGTGTCACGCTTATAATGTTATTAAGGGTAGGAGGTAGTAGAGCTCAACTCTCTCTTCAAAATTTAACCTCAAAAAATCCCAATGCGCTTGCCAAAACGACTCTAACAACTGCCGAAGCTCTTGTCACAGATCCCAAAGAGGTTCTTATGACGATAGAAGGCTCCGGTTCAAAATTATTTCATGACTTTACAACAAAACTTTCTAGCATGGCTGAAGCAGTAGGTTTTCATGTGTCTTTATCTCCTATGATAGAAACTCTTTCAGAAAAAGTACATTCCATGCTCACTCCTTTTAGCATGGAACTCAAACCTAAAGGTGCAGCAACTTCAAAGGCATAAAATAATGACAAGGACATGTGCATCAGAATATGCTAAATAGTCTATATCAACAATTTTCCGACATAGCTCAACAGTTTTCTGAAAAAAAAGCAGTAATCTCTCGAAGCGATTCTTATTCATATAAAGACTTGCTATTATACAGCGAATCCATTGCATTAAATTTACAAGATTACATCAAGCTAGGAGAAAGAGTCGGCGTTATATATAGCCGCAGTCATGAGCTCATTGCATTAATACTCGCTATTTTGCGTATCGGTGCTTGTTATGTTCCTATCGATCCGAGATATCCACTAGAACGCATCAAATATATGGTAGACGATGCCGGTATAAAAACCATCATCTGTCGACCAAAGTTCCAATATTTAGTACCAAATAATATAAAATCAGTAACTTTTGACGCTATTATTTCAAGAATACCCCACAATAAATCAATTAAACATTCATTAGATCCAGCAGGAAATGACCTGGCCTATATTATTTATACATCAGGTACTACTGGCCAACCCAAGGGCGTTATGATTCAGAATCATTGCGTATCAACATTATTGGAGTCCTCTCTTGAACAAGGTATCCGGTATCAAAATACGGACAAATGGACAATGTTCCATTCCTACGCTTTTGATTTTTCAATTTGGGAAATTTTTGGTGCTATATTATCTGGGGCAACTTTACACATCATTGATAATGAACTAATGATAGATATCTATAGCTTTTATGAGTATCTCCGATTAAATCAGATTTCAATATTAAGCCTCACTCCCTCTGTTTTTAAACAATTAATAAAAATAATATCCGTAGATGGTTTACCCGATCTGCGCTATATTGTTTTTGGTGGCGAACGCTTTGATTTGTTTGATTATCAGAAATGGGTACGGCTTTCCCCCCATTCTAAAGCGCAACTTGTCAACATGTATGGTATTACTGAAACAACTGTTCATACTACCCTGCACTTTCTACAAGCAGAGGATATAAACCTCTATCATAATGAATCACCCATTGGTGTTCCACTAAAACATTTCGACATATTTTTACTGGATAATAATCTTCAACCTGTCAAAGAAGGTGAAGTTGGCGAAATTTATGTGGCCGGGACTGCACTGGCTAAGGGCTATTTTAATAAACCTGATTTTACGGCAGAACGTTTTATTCCTGTTCCTGCACACCTTGCTTCGCGTTATACGTACATGTATAAGAGTGGAGATCTAGCCCATAAGATTCAGGGGATACTATGTTACAAGGGACGCAGTGACAACCAAATTAAATTACGCGGTTATCGTATAGAGTTGGATGAAATTGAGAAAGCTCTTTTAAAAATACCGAAGATTAAAAATTCCTCTGTCATGGTGGACGAGAGGAATAACTTTCAAGTTCTTGTCGCTTTTTATGAGGCAAATAATAAACGAGAAGAAACACAAATAAAGAAATTTCTGCATGAATCATTACCCAGCTATATGCTGCCAGACGAAATATTTTATGTGGAAAAAATGCCTGTAACTATTAACGGCAAAGTGAATAAAACTGAACTAAAAAAACTATACATCCACAGCAAAACAACAACACATAACGATGAGATTGCTCTTAATGATCCAAACCAACAATTACTCCTGAAATGCTGGCAAGCTGTACTCGGTGATAAACTGCTTGTGACCCAAAATAGCCACTTTTTTAAGTCAGGAGGATATTCACTCCTCACTTTTAGATTATTAGCCGAAATAAATAAATTATTTCATGTTGACATCAAAATTGAGTGTATTCATGCTTATCCTATTTTTAGCGACATGCTCGCGCAGATAATTCTCTTACCCAAAAACATCTCTCAGACACAACAAAGAGATACCATTAATTCTGACCTTTTTCCTGCGACTTATAATCAACAATCATTATACTACTCTTCTGGATTGCAAGGCAGCTCGACGTATAATATATGTTTTGACATAAGCTTTAATCGATTCATAGCGTTTGATCTATTACAGTCACGATTGGCAGAAATCATTAATAAAAACCAAGAGTTCAGAACAACGTTTACATTTGTAAATGGCATTCTGCAGCAACTCATCCTGCCTCCTATTTCATCTTCAGCCGCTCTTAAGCTCCTCAATATAACCCTAGATACAAAAGAACGACTTGTCAATGAACTCGCTCAGCATGAATTCAACTTAAATAGCGATTATTTATTTGATTTTCATTATCTGCAAATATCAGCGACGAGTGCATCCCTATTTTTAAATATTCATCATACTATTTTTGACGGAACATCCCTGAATTTATTTATCAATGAACTTGCCAACAGCGTAGCCAATCATGCATTTCATATTAAGCGAAATAGCTTTTTAAACTATGCCAGTTATCAGCTCACGTTACTGCGTGATAACCAATATGTCACTGACGCAAAATTGTTTTGGCATAAAAAAATTGACACAGATGTGGTGAATAAGTTGAAGTTTAGCGATGTAAAAGCATATCGTGCCGAACAATCCAATAACCATTATTCATTGCCCATTGAAGCCTCACTAATAAGTCAAGTTGATGCTGTATGTGCTCAATATAGTATTTCGCCCTATATATTTTATTTACTTGCTTATGGTTTAATGTTAAAAACTTATACGGGCGAAACAAAGTTTTCCGTTGGTGTTCCCTATGCAAATCGCCCTGCTTCATACATGGATACATATGGCTATTTTATTAATACGCTTCCTATAGTATTTAATTTAGCTCATCCTAACACCTCTATCAAAGATATTTTTAGAGATTTGAATGCTCTCCATTTACAATATCTGAAATTTCAAGAATTGCCATTAAGCATTATTATGGAAAATCATCACGCCAATAGCATTAATACTTTTTTTGCCTATCAGCGAGGAATATTTCGTCACTGCCAAGTTGGAGATTTAGAAGTCACATTGGAGCCCATATACAATAAAACGGCAAAATTTGATTTATTTCTTGCGATTAATGAACTCTCCAATATGCAATTAGAAGTGACCTTTGAGTTTGAGAAAAATATTTTATCATTACCATTTATACAAAACCTTGCCTCCTATTATTTAAAAACACTATTGGTCTTGGCTAATTCTCTATCCCAATCAAGAGATATCTCCATTAATGATACTATTTCGTCCATCAACAATAACAAAGCAATATTAAAAGGCAATACTATTACCCTTCGGCATAATAATCTGGTTAAGCTTTTTCATCTTGCGGCATCCAAATTTCCCCATGAGGTAGCTATTTTTGACGAAGTGCAGAAAATAACCTATCAGGAGCTCAATGTATTAACTGACAAACTCGCAAAAAAATTTATTTATGCCTATGGTTCTCGTGAAAGTAAATTGGTGGGCATGTACTTCAGACGGGATATCAATATGCCCATTTACATCTTAGCAATTTTGAAAGCTGGATTTGCTTATATACCACTAAATGAAGAATTTCCACCTAAACGAATAGAACACATCAGGGAACTTTCTGATCCTATTGTTATTTTAACGAATATCAAAAATTACTCATCATATCTCTCTATTGAAGACTTTGTTAACGCTTATCCAGAAGATGATTACGCGGTTAGCTTACCCACAATGGCAGTGCTGGATAATTCATTGGCTTACGTGATGTTTACATCGGGAACAACGGGGCAGCCCAAAGGCGTTAGTCTGGGTCATTGCTCATTAGCTAACCGAATTAGCTGGATGAAAAGTAAATATAATTTCAGATCTTCTGATGTTATGCTCATGAAAACACCCTTTAATTTTGATGTGTCTTGCGGAGAGATTTTTTCTCCGCTGATTAGCGGGTCCAAATTATTTGTTTCACATTATTTAGCACACAAAAATATTGAATATATTATAGATACGATTGTTTCTCATCATATAACACATATGTATTTTGTACCCACTATGTTAAATATCTTTTTGCAATTTATCCAAAGTATCGAAAAATATAAAGCATATAATTTCAAGAAAATTAAAATGATTTTTTGTAGTGGCGAAGCTTTAAATCAAACGATTGTTCATGAATGTTATAAAGTATTTCCACACATTAAACTTTATAATCAGTATGGACCAACAGAAGCAGGCGAAGTAAGTGATTATTTATGTAAACTGCATGACAAGTATCAGATAGTACCTATTGGTACGCCAATAAATAATACCACATTTTTTATCATCGATAAAAATCAACAGCTTGTCAGCCAGGGAATACCTGGAGAATTACTTATTTCAGGAGAGTGTTTAGCGGATGGATACTATAATCAAGAATTATTAACGAAGCAAAAATTTTCTTTTTTCGTAACTGCTTCCCCGTCATTCCGGCCAGGGATTGGCCGGAATCCAGAGACAGGGATGTTAACCCTCCATGGCACTGGATCCTCGCCAATCCCTGGCGAGGATGACGACGTGGGTGAAGCGTTACCTTTTTTTCCACAAGGAAAACAAATTGTTTATAAGACAGGTGACCTGGTTGTGCTGGATCAGGAAGATAATTTATGTTTTCTGGAAAGAATGGATAATCAAACTAAAATTAATGGAATTAGAATTGAATTAGGTGAAATAGAACAAGCGTTATTGGCAAATAAGTTGATTTCACAGGTGTTTGTTTGTATCCACAGAGAAGCCGGTAATACCGACAAGTTAATCGCTTTTTATGTCACTATTAATGGCGAACCATTGGCCGAGACAAGGCTACAGGAGTATTTGAATCAATATCTACCACAATACATGTTACCCACTAATTACTTTCATCTCTCAACAATACCTACAAATCTTAATGGCAAAATTGATAGAAATACATGCATTCAAATGTTTCTCAAAAGTGTATCTAGTGATAGTGATAAAAACAGTGATATTACTCTTGCTCATTTTAACCAAGACGAGCAGAAAATAATAACTATCTGGTCGCAGTTACTTAATCGAGATATTTCTTCCATCAACTTGAGAGACAACTTTTTATTAAGCGGCGGCTCATCATTACTCATATCACGCCTTATTTTGGAATTAGATAAACAATTAAAATTCTCACTAAATATGTTTGATATAATTACTCAACCCACATTAATCAATTTGTTAAATTTATTTAAGCATGGCAGAAAAACAGATAGTGGACTCATAAAGATTCTTTCTACTGATTTAAAAAAATATAGCCACTTCTCCATTGACCGCAATTTATCTCCATTATCTACAGAAATTAACACTATATTAGTCACTGGCACAAGCGGCTTTATTGGCAGAAATACTCTTCTACAAATTCAAAAAATTTATCCTGATGCACTGATAATTTGTATGCAAAGAAATTGCAATATTTTAAATGAAACAAGAAACATTAAGTATGTTCAAGGAGATTTGGAAAAAGTTAGGTTGGGGCTATCTGATGTTATGTACAATGAACTTACACAAAAAGCTGATGTTATTATTCATATTGCCGCTACGGTTAATCATTTATTCGGTTATTATGAACATAGAAAAGCCAATGTCCTTGCAACAAGAGATATCATTAATCTTGCATTAACAGGTAAACGCAAAAGATTAATTTTTATATCAACCACAGGAGCGAGTCAGCATAATATTTCGTCTGTGTCCGAGAACGAACTAAGCTTTATTAAAGATAATGGTGGGTATTTACTCAGTAAAATGATTGCAGAAAAATTAATCTATATTGCTGCTAAAAAATATAATTTATGTGCGACTATATTACGTCTTGGTTTTGTTGGACCTAATATTGATACTTATGATATTAACTATTCAGATAATCACCTTTATGCATTATTTAAGAGTTTATATTGTAATAAACATGCTCCTGACAATTTTGGTAATTTTGAGTGTTTGGCCGTTAATGATGTTGCACAAAATATAATCACTGCCATTAAAAATAAAGGCTTTAACATTAACCGCGTTGCCAATCAACAAGTTATTTCCTGGAAGGAAGTGTATCAATTATTCACCAAAATTTCAGGCATAGAACTTGCACTCCTCAATAAAAATGATTGGATAAGAAACATTATTCATAAAGCAGATCCCATTAAAGATGATTATTTATATAAGTTAATTCCGTTATATCAGATTACGAATAAAAACTCAGATAAAAATAAAAACTATGAATTAGCTGGCGACATTAAGTCTTCTTTTGATTATGAAGATATCGTCAAGTCTTATATATGCGCTATTAAAGCCTCGGAGCAAACGCATCTAAAATAAGATCTTTATTTCTTAAATCATTCTAGGTTCTGGGGTATTACTGCGTCCCATCTTAGGCATATTGCCTAAGCGCAATTGTTTTTCCATTTCTTGTTCCCGACGCTCATTTTCAAATTCAATCATTGCTTCTTGATTACCAAAAGGGGCTGGATTGAGATTAGGATCAATACCATCAAAGCGCTGAGAATCCAACAAAGGATGCTGCTTGATACTTTCTTGAACTCCAGGACCATCATTATTCTTGCGTTGAGGTTTGCGACGCTCTTCCACACGTGCCAATTGAGCTTCAACTTTTTGCTCTAAACCACGACGTTCATATCCCATATATTCATTTTCTTCTATGAGATAAGAAGTAAATCCCTCACCTTCATGCGGTTTTATTCGACCCGCACCACTGCCCCCTGATCCAGAATCGGAACCCGATGCTGAACCAGAATCAGTCTGCTCTTCAATTTTTTTTATTTTTTCTTCGTCTTTATTCCTAGAAAAAATTTTCCACAGTTTTTTTGCCATGAGTTTTTATCAATAACCTAAATAATCACGCCACAAAATTTCTGCAATTTGAATAGCATTTAATGCGGCGCCTTTGCGAACATTATCTGCTACTATCCATAAGTTTAGACCATTTGGATGAGAAATATCTTCCCGAATTCTACTTACAAAAACAGCATCTTCTTCTTTTGTGCATTGTTGCGGCGTAGGATAATTATCTGATTCTGTTTCATCTAACACAACAACTCCGTCTGCTTCATCTAATAATGCTTTAACCGCTTCGGCCGTGATTTTTTCGCGGGTTTCCAAATGCACCGCTTCTGAGTGTCCATAAATAACGGGAACTCTTACCGCAGTTGGATTCACTAAAATTGTTTCGTCCGCAAAAATTTTCTGCGTTTCCAAAACAAGTTTCATCTCTTCCGCGGTATATCCATTACTTAAAAATGCATCACATTTAGGAATTACATTAAAAGCAATGGGTTGCGAGTACACTTGGCTCGTTACAGGTCTACCATTCAATAGCTCACCCGATTGTTGAATAAGTTCCGTAATGGCTTTTCGCCCTGTACCCGAAACAGATTGGTAAGTAGCTACATTCACTCGTGTAATTCCTACAGCGTCATAAATAGGTTTTAAAGCCACTAATAATTGAATGGTAGAGCAATTGGGGCTGGCAATAATAGAACGATTCACATAATCCGCAATGGCTTCTGGATTCACTTCAGGAATCACCAATGGTATCTCAGGTTCATAGCGAAAGTGTGAGCTTTTATCAATCACGACACATCCCGCTTCAGCGGCTTTCGGTGCGTACTTCGCAGAAATTTCATTGCCTGCGGCAAAAAAAGCAATATGCGCTTTTGAAAAATCAAAATTAGCCACATTTTCTACAGGATACATCTTTCTTTTAAAACGAATTTCTTGCCCTTCCGAACGTTCACTACCAAATAGAAATAAATTCTCGATAGGAAATTTTCGTTGTTCTAAAATATCTAATAAGGCTTCTCCTACAATACCTGTAGCCCCAATAATTGCAATATTTGCTTTTTTCACTTTATCTCCTCGATTTATACTCACAGCAATTGTGCTTTTCAGTGAGGCGCAAACGAAGCAGACAAGGGAGTGTATGTTTAATACATGACCGAAGTCGATGCAGTTTGCAACGAAACTGAAAGCTCAAGTGCGAAGAGTATGTCTATTTTACGCGGCGCATCATAAAAAATGCGACAATTCCAAAAATAACTGTAGGTCCTGCAGCACCAATAATAGGCGAAAATTGATATATGAGACTTGCTGAACCAAAAAGCTTATCCAATATATGAAAACCAAATCCAAAAAGCGTTCCTAAGATAATTCTCGCTCCCATTGAGGATTGACGTAAAGGACCAAAAATAAAAGGAATCGCTAAAAAAACCATCACACAGCTTACAATAGGTTGAAACCAACGTTGCCAATAATCTAACTCATAACGAGCAACAGAAAGATGCTCCTTTTGAGCAATTTGAATATAACGATGTAACTCCAATAAGTTCATTTCACTTGGCTCAATATTTACTACAGCTAATAACTCTGGTGAAAGAACTACATCCCAAAAACCCTGCTTGACTTGATTCACCTTCACTTCCTTATCTGATAACCAAGAATTTTTCACACCAAACATCTTCCACTTCCCATCTTGATACAGTAATTTCTCAATGGAACGAACTAACACTAGTTGGTGATGTTTATTAAACATATACTGTTGAATATTCTCTAACTCATATCCAGGTGCTACTCCCTCAATGTAAATATAATTTAGACCACTGCGTAGCCAAACATCTCCATGATAAAGAGTAAATGCTTGATTCCCGCTGCGCAAAAGCGTCTTACGTTCAGCTGATGAGTGAACCCATTGATGCATAACTGTTTCGCCTAAAACTGTTACTAATGTGATTAAAATTATTGCCGCCTTAACAGTTGCCATACTGAGCTGTAACACTGTAGCCCCGGCTGAACGCATTGCAATTAATTCACTGCTGCTTGCCAATGCTCCTAGTCCTATTAAACATCCCATTAAGGTCGCGACAGGAAAAAATAAATAAACCTGATAAGGTATTTGCATCAAAATATAAGGAAAAACATCTGATAACGAATAATTACCCACACCAAGATCATCGAGCTCTCCTACAAAAAGGATAAACATTTGCAGGCCAACTAACACCAACGTTACCAAACCAATAGAAGACAATACAGATTTACCAATATAGCGATTAATTATTTTCATCTCATCTTCCGAGCTCTAAAAATTAAACCAATAGCTAAAAGAAATATAACAACATGTATCCACCATAATCCTAGCCATGTAGGAACAACCCTGGTCATTACCCAATCTCTTCCTACAAACATCATATTGGCATATACCACGTAGATAATAACGGCAGGAACCATTTTTGCGAGCTTTCCACGACGTGGATTCACTTTACTTAATGGCACAGCCAGCAGTCCTAAAGTTAAAGCCATCAAAGGAACAGACAATCGCCATTGAATCTCAGCAGCCTTCATTGGGTCAGAATTATTAATAGGCAATAATTCTTTGGTTGGAACAGAGCTCATATCTTTTTTCAGCACACTGTTATCAGGCTGAGGTAAGCGAATTTTGTACTTTTTAAATGACAACACTTTGAAGTCAGCTGCTCCCGGAGAGCCCTGGTATTCTTGCCCATTTTCCAGCACAACAAATTGTCCATTTTTTGACTCTTCAGTAGACATTCCTTTATCTGCCCATACAATATCCCAGTTAGAAGAATCTTGCTGACGTTGAGCTAAGAAGATTCCCATCGCTTGAGTATGATCGCGCGACATTTCAGACACATAAAAAACACGTTTCCCTTGATCAAGAGAGGTAAATCTTTCAGGAATAATTACTTGAATTAAAGTGGCTATTCCGCCACCTTTAATTAATTGCGTTCGATCTCTTGCAATAATAGGACTTGCCCAAATCATAAGAGCGGCTGTAATAATGGCAACAATAAAGGCTAAAAATAAAGTTGTAATAATCAGTTGCTTTTGTGTATAGCCACATGCCTGCAATACAACCATTTCACTATCTGCATATAAACGGCCATAAGCAACTAAAACAGCCATATAAAGCCCAAGAGGCAACAATAATCCAGAAAGGTTGGGCACTTCCAGCATCATTAACTTAAAGACCACCATTCCAGGCAAACTGCCTCCGGCAGAACGGCCTAAATATTGTATAAATTGATTACTTAAAAAAATAAGGAGAAGGATTGTGGTTAAAGCTGTCAGCGTTACGATAATCTCCTTTGCCAAATAACGCTGAACAATCATCATGAGTAAGACTCAGAACCAAGGCTTAACATGCGCCATAATCATTCCGCCTACAACAACAATCCAAACAATAGTAGTAGGAATTAATACTTTCCACCCTAAGCGCATTAATTGGTCATAGCGATAACGAGGAAAAGTTGCTCGTATCCATAAGTAGACGAACAAGAAGAAAGCCGTTTTTAATGCTAACCATATAAAAGGTGGCACAAAAAAGAATAGTTGATTTAAATAAGGCCAGGATTCAAAAGGAGATAACCAACCACCCAGGAAAAATAATGCGAGTAATATGGATATAGTTACCATCGCCATGTATTCAGCCAAATAGAATAAGGCAAAACCAATGCCCGAATATTCAACGTGGAAACCAGCCACAATTTCAGATTCACCCTCCGATAAGTCAAAAGGCGCGCGGTTCGTTTCTGCAATACCTGCGATCCAGAAAACCATGAACAAAGGTAATAATGGAATAAACCACCAATGATGAATCCCGCCGTGTTGTGAGGCAACAACATCCGAAAGATTCATACTGCCTGTTGCCATTAAAACACCTACTAAAGCAAAACCCATCGCAATTTCGTAAGACACTGTTTGCGCAGCACTTCGTAATGCACCATATAGAGCATATTTTGAGTTTGAAGCCCAACCCGCTATAAGCACACCATAAACACTTAATGAGCTCATGGCGAAAATATACAACACTCCGGCATTAATTTGGCTTAGCACTAACCCTTGATCAAAAGGAATAACAGCCCATGCAGCTAGAACAGGAGCTAAAGAAAAAAGAGGCGCTATTATAAAAAGAGCACGATTGGCTTTCTCAGGAACGATGACCTCTTTAAAAATTAATTTAATTAAATCCGCGAAGGGTTGAAATAATCCTCTTGGGCCTACTCGATTAGGGCCAATACGTAATTGAATATACCCAATAACTTTACGTTCAGAAAAAGTTAAATAGGCAACAACAATCAATAAAGGTATAACAATAGCCAGAATTTTAATAACAATCCATACGAGTATGCTCACATCGTATAAAATATTTTGTAACATTCATTTACTCCTAGCTGTGATTACTTGATGAAACATGTGAGGAACCTTGAGATGAAATAGAAACAGGCTCCAGAGCGTGCCCCAGTCCACGAGTTTCAATTATTCCACAAGGTATATAAATTGCATTAGGAGCAACGCGCTCATCTAAGCAAAAAGGTAATACTGCTTGATAATCACCTTGCATCACCCGAACATGATGACCTGTTATTCGGTGTTGATTTGCTGTATCTGGATGCATTCGCACTAATAAGGATGCTTTTCCAGGTGCTGATTCTTGCAATGCATGAGCATAGCGGCATAATGCATCACCACGATAAATAGGCCATTCTCCAATGCGAGTCAACTCATCCCCTCTCCCCTTGTGAGAGGGGGTGGCTGTAGGTCGGTTGAGGGGTAAAAATTCATCTGAAATTTCATTTTCCCTTACAGATTCTGTTTCCAACCCTTTAATTTCTTCTAGCACCTCTTCTGAGGATGTATAATCAAATCCTTTTGCATGTAATAAGTTCCCCATCACACGAAGAATTTTCCACACTGGGCGCGCTTCGCCTCGCGGAGAAACAACCCCTCTAAAACTTTGCCATGTACCTTCAATATTCACATAAGTACCTGATGTTTCAGCATATACAGCTGCCGGCAATAAGACACTAGACATCGCTAATAAATGCTCATTCACAAAGCTTGTAATCATGACAACACATTTAGCCTGTGAAATAGATTCAACGGCCAAATGAGGATCTGCAATATCAAACATTGGATCCACGTTTAACAGAAAAAACGCTTTGGAACGTTTTTGCAATGCAGATTGAATATCTTTACCTTCTTCCAACACAGACTGTCCCATAGGACCTCGATGAGGGACCATACCCGTTAACCAGGCTCCCGCCGCATTCGCTCCTTCTGTCATAACAACAACATTAACATCCATAGATCCAATCAAACGCACTAACGCTTGAATTAGTGCTGCTGACGGATGATTTTGAGCAATAGCACCTAAAATCAAGCAAGCTGGCTTGTGGTTATGTAAATATGCTGCAATATTTGATGCATTTTCTTCTGGGTCAACTTTATCAAAAAAGCTTTTTACTTCTTCAGGCAATGCTTTCCCAGACAAAGCAGCTAATACTTTGACAATTTGTGCTAAATGTTCAGGCAAATTCTGCGGGGCATCAATAATTTTTTCAGCCAACTCATAATGGAAATCATAATCAATTGGATTAAGTGCCATTACTTTTGCGCCACTTAAGAAGGCTTTTCTAACACGAACATTGGCTAAAGGTTGTTCATGATTTAAATGAGAACCTACCAGAAAGATAGATTTCTGCTTTTCCAATTCTGCATAAGGAATAGGCATAATTGGAGCTAAAGGCTCTGCATTTTGATCAGAAAAATCTATGCGGTGTAATCGATGATCTAAGTGACGAACGCCTTGCGAGCGCATCAACTTTTGCAAGAGATATAACTCTTCAAGTGTTGATGAAGGTGAAGCTAATACGACCACTTCTTCAGCACCGGAATGTTCAATCACTTTTTGCAACTCTTCTACAGCTTTTTTCAAAGCAGTTGACCAATCTACTTCACGCCAAACTCCGTGTTCTTTCACCATCGGCTTTTCTAAACGGTGCTCACTGCCAACACTCAGATAACTAAATCGATCTCTATCAGATAGCCATGTTTCATTCACATTTTCATTTTCTTTGGGCACGACACGCATGACTTCATTACGACGCACATGCAATTCAATGCTTGAACCTAATGCATCATGCGGAGCAATACTCGGATGTTGTTGCATTTCCCAAGCACGCGCACGAAATTGAAATGGCTTGGAAGTTAAAGCCCCTACGGGACATAAATCAATGATATTCGCTGAGATCTCAGATTGTAAACTATGTTTCACATAGGTTCCAATATGCATATGCTCTCCGCGACCTGTACCGCCTAACTCCCGCATTCCGACAATTTCTTCGCCAAAACGCACACAGCGAGTACAATGAATGCAACGTGTCATTTCTGTCGCTACTAAAGAACCTAAATTATCATCGACAACAGAGCGTTTTGTTTCCTCATAAGCAGAAAAATCATGGCCATACGAAAGGGATACATCTTGCAACTCACACTCGCCTCCTTGATCACAAATAGGGCAATCAAGTGGGTGATTAATCAGTAAAAATTCCATAACTGCTTTTTGAGCTTCAACCGCCAAAGGCGATTGCGTGAAAATCTTCATCCCTTCTGTTACTGTTGTGGCGCAAGCAGGTAATGGTTTTTTAGATTTTTCTACTTCAACCAAACACATACGGCAGTTTGCTGCTACAGCCAATTTTTTATGATAACAGAAACGAGGAATAGCAATACCATGCTCATCCGCTACTTCGATAATAGTTTTGCCATTTTCAACAGTTAACTGTTGACCATCAATTTCGATATTTGCCATAAATGTCTTATCCTATGAAATCTAACGATGCGCTTTGCATCCCCCCTGGAGATGCTGCTCAAATTCATGATAAAAATGTTTCAAATAACTTTGCACCGGCCACGCCGCAGCATCACCTAAAGCGCAAATAGTTCGACCTTCAATATTATTTGCAATACTGACAAGCTTTTCCAAATCTTCTTTTTTACCTTCACCATGGACGAGGCGTTCTAAAATACGCGACATCCAACCCGTTCCCTCACGGCACGGCGTACATTGACCACAAGACTCCTCCATATAAAACTCAGAGACTCGCCATAATGTTTCTACCATACAAGTTCTGTCATCCATAATGGTCAACGCACCGGTTCCCAAGCTAGAGCCTGCATTTTGCAAGCTTTCATAGTCCATATTAATATCCATAATTGCAGCGGCAGGTAAAATTTTCATAGATGAACCACCGGGAACGACGGCCTTTAAAGTTCTTCCTTCATATAACCCCCCTGCTAATTCAAGTAAAGTTTTGAAAGGAACGGCCATAGGCAACTCAAAATTCCCTGGTTTTTTTACATGTCCAGACACACAAAATATTTTAGACCCACCTGAATTTGGCTTGCCTAAATTTGCAAACCAATCACCGCCTTTTTCCAAAATAACAGGAACGGATGCATAGGTTTCGGTGTTATTAATGGTGGTTGGACGACCATAAAGACCATAATTCGCTGGAAATGGTGGTTTAAAACGTGGCTGCCCTTTTTTTCCTTCAATGGAATTCAATAAAGCAGTTTCTTCTCCACAAATATAAGCACCAGCACCTAAATGATTATATAAATCAAAATCGAAACCCGAACCTAAAATATTACGCCCCAGCAAGCCCGCAGCATAAGCTTCTTCTAAAGCTTCTTCTGTATTTGCAAAAGGCTCCCAGAATTCACCACGAATATAATTATACCCAGCCCTTGCTCCCATCACATAGGCACCAATAGCCATACCTTCAATGAGCTGATGCGGATTATTTCGAAGAATTTCCCTATCTTTACAGGTACCTGGCTCCCCTTCATCAGAATTGCAAATAAGATACTTTATTCCTGGGGTATTGCGATTCATAAAACTCCACTTTAAGCCAGTGGGAAATCCTGCGCCACCGCGTCCTTTTAAACCAGACTTTTTCACTTCTTCAAGAATTGTTTCGGGAGAAATTTTCTCTTTTAAAATTTTCCGCCACACTGAATACCCACCTACTTTTTCGTAGGTTTTCAATGCCCAAGGCTTTTCACCGTCTTTGACATTCAGTGTCCGTAAACATACGGGATTAAATTCGAGCATATAACTTTACACCTTTAACTAAACAGAATATGAACCTATTTTCGATCCAGAATCTTATCATAGTTCGTTTCACGAATCTACCAAAAAATTGGCGTCAATTACTTCAGCAATAGCTTGATAAACAACTACCTCTTTCTGTAACAATTTGATTTAAAGAAATGTCCCAAGGATCATGTGGAAGTAAATCAACTTGTTGAAAACTATAAGCAACACCAACACAATAAGGTCTTTTCGTTGCAGAAGCTAAGGCTCGGTCGTAATAACCTTGCCCCATACCAAGACGATACCCCGATCTATCAAATGCTACCAATGGGATACAAAGACAATCAAGATCATTTATATCAATTTCTTCAGCATTAGAATGAGGTTCTTTAATATTAAATTTATTCAAATGTAGCTCTTCAGAAGGCTTAGCTTCTAAAAAACGCATTGTTTTTTTGTGAGAGTCGCGATCAATCACAGGGAAATAGGTTTTTTTACCTAATTGATAAGCGGCAATCCATAATTCTTGCAAATCAACTTCCTTTCGAAATGCATGATACAGTGCAATATTTTTTGAGGATTGGAAAACATCTAAAGATAAAATACGTCGGACAATAATTTGAGCCGCTTTTCGAGATTCATCCAAAGATAAAGCTTCGCGTTGTTGAAGTATTTGAGCACGAATAATCGCTTTACAAGATTTCATCATCAAAATAAAAAGCCTAGTAGATACGGTTCTGAACCGAAAGGTTCAGGTGGGAATCTCAGGTGGCTGATCAGGCTTCCTAAAAAATTAGGTTTGCACAACACAGCCAGCTCAACAATTCCCGGCTTATATAATATTGGTTCAAGAAACCACTCACATCCACCAGGCTATTGTTGATAGTACCACTCTTTTAGAAAAAAGAAAATTTTTTCTAATTTTTAATTAAGACTGAATCTATCTTCCAAAGATTCATCATTATTTATTTCAACTTCTTCAACACGCTGCGGTATTGCATTTTCGTTTAAAGCAAAGTTTCTCATTAATGATGCCAAAGCAGGGCTCTCAAATCGTCCACGAAAAGTATCTACCTGCTCATTAGTTACTGTCGACATTCCGTCTCCAAAAAGGTTTACTGGCTCGCCTCTTAGCGAAGAATAATAGCTCGTGCCATTAAACAAGGCTTCAGTACTAGAACTATTAATTAAAGCACTACTATTAGTGGTTGGAGCAAATGTGGGACTAACCGTTGGGCTTTTGGTCGGATTAGCATATTCATATTTATAATAACAATTCCAAAACAACACACCCGGCCACTGACGATTCAATGCACGATTATTAGCAAGATCTGATGTGGTAATCTCCAAACCAGATTTATGCACATGAATAGTGAAATCATAGGCTAAATTAACCAATACTTTTACCGTAGCATGCTCCCAACCCCCCATGGTTATATTCATATCATTTCCTGCATAACCAGAACCGTGAGAATCCACTCCAATCGGAGCATCATAGTAAGGATATAAAGAATCCGACGTTTTATTGTCTATATATACATTAGCGCAAGTCTCTTGTGCCGTTGAAAATAGTCCAATTGCTGCACAACAAAAAAATGCACCGACTACGCTTCGTCCTGGATATTTTTTCATTAATCCCCATGCAGCGCCTGCGCCCTCTGATATCGTAGTCAAACATTGCATCAAGCCTGCAGTGAGTTGGTTATCATCATTTACGTCTACAACTACTGAACCTGGTCCCATAACTTACCTCTTAATATATTATTTAAAAAATTTGTTAGCGCCATTATACATATAGAGATATTAAGGAATGGTTAATTAGACAAAAATTATCATTCACTTTTTTGTTCAATTTTTGTTTAAAAATCTTGTCGTTTTCAGATGTCTCAAGCCCCTTACAGGGACTAAATTGAGCAAATCCAAGAAAAGTTGTAGCATGCCCATGTCAAAAGTTCCTAAAAGCAGGAGTAAAAAACGATGCCTAATGTATTTATTCGCACCATGGCAGAAAGCGATATTGATTTAATTGTCAGTTATTGGCATCAATGCAGCGATGCTGATTTACTAAGAATGGGGGTCGACAAAAATAAACTTCCTTCTACTCAAAAATTAGCAGCGAAGTTAGCTTCAACGTATCAATTACCCTCTAGTGAAACAGGGTTTTCTTATCGTTTCTGGATGATAGATAATAAAACTGTTGGCTATAGTGTATTGAAACATATTAAAGAAAATATTATTGCTGACATTCATTTGCATTTATTTGAATCCGAATTTCGAGGACATGGTTATGGAAAAACATTGTTCTGTTTGAGTGTTATAGATTTTTATCGCGCATTTAATCTAAAAATTATTTTATGTGAACCCTGTTCATCAAATCTCATGCCAAATCGTATGCTTGAAAAAATTGGATTTGAAAAATGGAAAACATATATCAGTGCACCCGCTGAAATAGCTTTAACGGGCGAGGTGAATAGTTATCTTATTAGTGAAGAGAAAGCCCTGGCATTTTTGAAAAAAATAATTTGTAATATAAATTTAAAAATTTCTGCTATATTTTGAGAGTAATAAATAATTTAAATAGCCTTCACAAGGGAGCGTTTTCTTTAAAAGATAAACCAAAAGGTGAATAAAATGAAAAGACAATTGATAAGAAAAATTTTGAGTCGCAAAATGCAAACTGAACGTAACGTGAAACTGTGTTATGCCTAAACGCAAACTACACAATTTTCTCATGATTTTTTCGTTGTGGGCAGACTCTTTTGGCTGTCAATGGGCGATCACAAGAGCCAGGGCTAACGCGTCTAAATTCTTGTAAAATAAAGGCCTTTAGCACATAAAACATTAAAATTTTTGTTCAAATTGCCAATGAAATCGCTAAACGTA
>JAJZTL010000114.1 GCA_021848965.1 Pseudomonadota bacterium | reverse complement strand
CGATCTAGCAAATTTATTTTATCGGTGTTTTATCTTTAATTATTATTGTGGTATCGGGCATATTTATTGGAATGGTTATTGGTTTGCAAGGTTATAATACGCTCAATAAATTTGGTGCTACCGTGCAATTAGGTCAACTATTAGCTTTATCTATTACTCGAGAGCTCGGCCCCGTAATGACGGCATTACTTTTTGCCGGGAGAGCAGGCTCTGCTGTTACCGCTGAAATTGGATTAATGAAAGCGACAGAGCAATTATCCAGCATGGAAATGATGGGGGTTGATCCGCTATGGCGTGTGATTGCTCCGCGTTTCTGGGGAGGATTCATTTCTATGCCTTTATTGGATGTTATTTTTTCCATTGTAGCTATTTGGGGAGGCTACTGGGTAGGGGTCGAGTGGTTGGGAATTGATGGGGGGAGCTTTTGGAGTAATATGCAAGCTTCTGTTGATTTTCATTTAGATCTCATGAGTGGTATTATTAAGAGCTTGGTTTTTGGTGCAGTAGTTACCTGGATTTCTGTTTATCAGGGAATGGCTGCTATTCCTACTGCTGCAGGTGTTAGTCGCGCAACAACACGCACGGTGGTTTACTCGTCATTGGCTGTGTTGGGTTTAGATTTTATACTCACAGCAATGATGATTGGGGGATGGTAATGAATAAACGTTATGGGTATGAAGGCATTGTTGGAATTTTTGTTTTATTAGGGATAATAGCTTTTATTGCATTGGCTTTTAAAGTGAGTGGATTGACTCACTGGGTGGACTCAAAAGGCTATGATGTGACAGCAGAATTTATCAATATCGGTAACTTAAAGGTTCGTGCGCCTATTGCTATTGCCGGTGTGAGAATTGGGGAAGTAAAATCTATTACATTAGACCCTGATTCTTTTTATGCGAATGTGACTCTGCATATAGAAAATGAAGCCATTAACATTCCTTTAAAAGGAACCAGTGTGCGCATTTTAACTGAAGGCCTTTTAGGGGCTAATTATTTGAGTATTGAACCTGGATACGGTGAAGAAGAAGGCCAGAAACAGCTTTATCTTAAAGAAGGTGATAGCATTGAAAAAACTCAACCAGCAATGATTCTGGAAGATATTTTGGGACAGTTGATATTTAGTATTAATAAGTAATAAAGGTTATTTAAAACATGAAAATGATAAAAGTATTTAAACAAGTCAGCTTGACATTAGGAGTGTTTTTTATGGCAACGTTAGCCATGGCGCAAACTCCTTCACCTATGCCGATGATGAACTCAACTGCGGATCAAGTTATTCAAGCGCTTCAACAAAATAAATCGCATTTAACCACAGATGTGGTATATAGTATTGTCAATCAATATCTTATACCTCATGTTGATATTAACGGTATGGCACGTTCTGCTTTAGGGCGTAATGCATGGAATAAAGCAACAGATGAGCAGAAAAAAGAATTTAGTGAGCAATTTGTAACATTAGTAGTGAGAACTTATGCTAGTCCATTAACGGAGTATACAGATGAAAAAATTCATTTCTTCCCCATTCGAGGCAGTATTGAAGGAAAATCATTTTTAAATGTAAATAGTGCTATTATACGTTCTTCAGGAAATAATGTCCCCGTAAGTTACAGTTTGGTATTGCTTCAAGATCAATGGAAAATTTATGACATGAGCGTTGAGGGCGTTAGCCTTCTTCAAAGTTTTCGGTTGCAATTTGCTCAAGAGTTATCTCAAGGTAGCTTGGATAATCTGATTGCTAACATGAAAAGACATAATGAACAGAAAAAAATTGCGTAAATTTAATGTTAGATAATCGCTCTATTGCATACCATGTAAACGCGGATTTAATATTCGACACTGTATCAAAACAGCGAGAATCCTTGCATGCGTTTATTGCAGAACATATCAATTTTAATACATTTATTGTAAGTTTCGCTGAAGTAAAACGTAATGATAGTGCTGGACTTGCATTTATGGTTGATGCATTGCGTTTAGGAAAGCAACTCAGAAAGACAATTTGTTTTGAAGATATTCCCGAGCAAATGATTGCGATGATTCACTTTTATAACTTATCATCACTTTTTATACATTCAAAAACACAGGAAAACTGAACTAATGGAAAAATTAATTATACAAGGCGGAAAGAAGTTAAAGGGAGAAATTACTATTTCTGGAGCTAAAAATGCAGCATTGCCTATTATGGCTGGAGCTTTACTGTCAGCTCATCCTGTGACGATTTCGAATGTTCCACATTTGAAAGATATTACCACTATGATGGAATTATTGGGACGCTTGGGTGCTAATTTAGTACTTAATGAAAAAATGAGTGTCCAAATAGATACGAGTCAAGTTCATAATGTTCAAGCTCCCTATGAGTTAGTAAAAACAATGCGTGCGTCTATTGTTGTTCTTGGTCCTTTGTTAGCGCGATTTGGTGAGGCTGAAGTTTCTTTGCCGGGAGGATGCGCTATTGGCACTCGTCCCGTGGATCTTCATATAAAAGCTTTAGAGCAAATGGGAGCTCAAGTTAGCATTGAAAATGGTTATATAAAAGCGCATGTTCCTGGAAAAAAATTACACGGTGCCTTAATTCAATTTGATCTTGTTACAGTGACGGGAACTGAAAATGTGATGATGGCAGCTACTTTAGCTAAAGGGCGAACTGTGATTAAAAACGCTGCTAGAGAACCCGAAGTGGAAGATTTAGCCAGATTTCTAAATCACTTAGGAGCGGATATTCAAGGAGCAGGAACTTCTACTATTGTGATTGAGGGAGTCGATGCATTGAAAGGTGGAGAGTATCCTATTTTACCTGATAGAATTGAAGCTGGAACCTATTTGACTGCCGCTGCATTAACGCAAGGACAGATTCGTTTAAAGAAGGTAGATTACCGAACAATGAAATCTGTTCTTCAAAAATTTGAAGAAGCAGGAGCTGAATTAATATATGGTGATGATTGGATTGAGTTAAATATGCATGACGAGCGGCCTCGTGCTGTGGATATTCATACAGCACCTTATCCTGATTTTCCAACAGATATGCAGGCACAAATTATGGCAATGAATGCCATTGCAGAAGGAACTTCTTCTGTTACTGAAACTATTTTTGAAAATCGTTTTATGCATGTTCAAGAACTTGTGCGTATGGGAGCAAATATTCAGCTCCAAGGAAATAAAGCTATTTGTATTGGCGTACCCTCTCTTACGGGTGCTCCTGTAATGGCAACAGATTTGCGTGCTTCTGCCAGCCTTATTTTAGCGGGACTCGTGGCAAAAGGAGAAACAATTGTTGAACGCATTTATCATGTTGATAGAGGCTATGAGAGAATTGAAGAAAAACTGTCTCAGTTAGGAGCTCAAATTTCAAGAGTTTCAGCTTAAACGCTTAAAGGAGAATAAACATGCCTACCATTAAAATTAATGACATTAACATGTATTATGAAGTTTATGGTGAAGGAGAACCTGTTGTTCTAGTCTCTGGATTCAGTGCGGATCATTTAACTTGGCTTTTTGCCATTGAGCACTTGAGTAAGCATTATCAAGTATTAGTTTTTGATAATCGGGGAGCAGGAAGAACTGATATACCTGATGCTCCATACAGTATAGAGCAAATGGCGGGAGATATTGCAGGTTTATGCTCTGCATTAAATATTACCCGAGCTCATTTTGTGGGTAACTCTATGGGAGGATATTTAGTGCAGGCAGTGGCTTATCACTATCCTGCTTTAGTGAAGTCTGTTGCTATTTGTAATTCTGGTTTAGGAACGTGGAGTAGCTATTATACGTATCTCTCTGCGCGATTAGAAATGCTTAAAATGGATATTCCTCAAAGCATTCTTCTGAGAATTGCAGCGGCTTGGGTGTTTTCACCTTCATTTTTGTATAAACAAGATAATTTAGACATGTTTATTCAATTGGGAATGCAAAATCCTTATCCTTTTACAGTGAACGGTTTTAAAGGACAATATGCAGCTATTTCAGCATTTGACTCTCATGACTGGGTAGGAAAAATCACCGTGCCTGCTTTGGTTATAGGAGCGGATAGTGATTTAGTTTTGCCCGCATGTCTTGCTGAAGCAGTTCATGCACATCTTCCACAATCTTCCTATTATTGTTTCAAAAATTGTGGACATTTACCGCATGTTGAATATCCTGAAGAGTTCAGTAATTTAATTCGAAACTTTTTTGCTTCTGTTCCTAATGATTGATAAGCACTATAAAGTCGTATATATCATACTTTTTGATGTTTTTTTCTTTAAAACATGCTAAAGTCTGAAATAAGCAACTTTAATGGTATTTTAAGAGAAAATCATTGCCATGTCGGATATTTCAAACTTTAAAACACAACGACGCTCTCATGCTTCTACGGGAACTGATCCGATTTTATTAACATTGGGCGATAAAATCCGTGCAGCAAGAGTAGACGCAGGTATGACTCAGCAAGAGTTAGCCTTGGTGACCGGAATGGGGCGAGAACGAATTATACAAATAGAAAATGGAAAAACGGGAGTCAGCATAGGAGCTGTTTGCAGCATTTTAAAAGCACTTGGTTTGAAATTGACTGTAACGGATATTTAAGATGCTATGCGTATATTATGAAAGTTACATTGTTGGGCACTTAAAATTAGAAGAGAATGTTTTAATTTTTGAATATGCTCAATCTTGGCTGACATCAACGAATTCTTTTCCGTTGAGTCCACATTTATCTCTGGGCACAACTTTGTACAAAGGTAAATCGGTTATATATTTTTTTAGTAATCTTTTACCTGAAGGAAATATTCTTTCTACGATTTTAAAATTAAAACATATATCGGAAGGAAACTTATATGCACAATTAGAAATACTGGGTGAGGAGGTTTCAGGAGCATTTTCTATTGTTTCATCTTCTAATGAAGTATTAAAAAAGCCATACTATGAAATTTACAGTACGGCTGATATTGAAAGCGATCTATCTTTATTATCAAAACATATACCTTTATTATCACAACATCAAAAATTGCGTTTATCTTTGGCTGGCGCGCAAAATAAAATTCCTATTAAATTTGAAAAACAAAGTGACAAAGAGAAATTTTACTTGCCTGCTAATGGCGCTGCCTCGACGCATATTTTAAAACCTGCTATTCAGCCTAAAGAGATATTTTTTGATTCTGTTTGGAATGAAGCGTTATGTTTGCGTTTAGCAAATTATTCTGGATTAAGCACGATTTCTTTTGAGGTGAAATTTTTTTCTTCTGAACCAGTGTTACTGATTAAACGTTATGATCGTTTGTTTAAAGAAGAAAAAATTCAACGCTTGCATCAATTAGATTTTTGCCAATTAACCGAGCGATTACCCGATGAAAAATATGAAAAAGAAGGAGGTATTTCATTTTCAGTTATTTTTGAAGCAATTAATCAATATACTTCTAAACCTGCATTAAATAAGCTTAAAGTATTAGGGTCTGTTGACATTTCACATAGGCAGCCACAAATAGCCACATGCCAAAGCTAGCATGGAGGCATAATTTCTTTTTAATTTATCATATCGCGTAGCAATTGAACGAAAATGTTTAAGCCGAGCA
>JAJZTL010000113.1 GCA_021848965.1 Pseudomonadota bacterium | reverse complement strand
ATATATATTGTAACACAACAGCAATAAAATCACGTCCTCCGCAATGATCTAATTCATGCATAAGATCCGTCATATTCTTAAGCCAAGGCAAAATATCTCTGGAAAAAATATGTTTTAAAGCAAACTCCATAACGCCTGACCAAGCATGTTGTTTTAATGTTTTATCATCTATTTCGCCTAAATCAATGAGATGAAAAGGTTTTAAGAAATATTGCTCAATGAGCTCCTTTGGTGCATCAACCAGATCATTTAAGTTAGTAGAAAAAGGATATTTTCTCGCTCCATGATAAACCACCAGAGGATAAATAAGTGGAAGTTTTTTGGTCTTATGTGTTTTTAGATGATCATCCATAATGTTGCACAGGTATTTAAGCAATCGAAAGGGCATTAATGGATCAGGTTTCGATTGATGCTCTAAAAGAAAATAAAGATAAGCTTCTTTATTGTCGATCGTTGTTTTAAATAACACGTCGACTTCAGACTCTTGACGCACATCATTAATATAAGAGCGAGGCTGAATTTCCAATTTAGAAAAATCAATGCGCTCACGTAAATCATGTGGCAACCAAGCGTTTAAAAAATCACGTGCAACCCGAGGGTCTGCCATAACTGTTCGAAAGAATTGATCGTGTGGGTTAGTAATTTGGTTTTTATTTTTATTCATTCTGCGACTGATTTTAAATATTTATTCCAATCCTTATCTTTCGAGCAGATATATGCAGCGGCTTCTTCAAAAAAATGATCGAGATCTGCAATGCCAGCCCACTCACAATATTTTTTTATTTCAGAATGAATTTTTTGATCGATCTCCAATTTAATTTTTTCTTTAGTATTAATCTTTTTTGGTGTAATCAAAGCCATGGCATTCTCCAAAATCAACATATATGTTTTATAAAAATTCAGTTAATTTTATCAGTAAAAATCGGATATAAAAATAAAATTATAAACAATTTAATTCGATTAATAGCGATTAGAAAAAGGATCATAGTTATTGCAATAATTTGTAGATGAATAACTACGATAATTGTTGTCATGATTTCTATGGTAATCATCAAATGAATTGCTAGATCCAAATGTATTGCCATTTACATCCAGACAACCAATCATTGGCAGACCACTTGCAGGATTAATTTCCGTATCATTTGATTTGTGATTAAAACGGGGAGAATGTTGTTTAGCATACACTGCCTTCTCTTCTTCAGTCCATTCACTATAGGGTCGAAAATGAATAATTTTAGCAATTTTTTTCAAAAATATTTTTAATATATTCATGATATAAATATTCCTATTGAGTAAATGGTTAAAAAAATACTGTGAATCACAAGTACGCAATTATTACGCGCTTTTCAAAAGATTTAATTTAAATAAATAATGCTAAAATGCCTAGTTAAATATACATACAAAAAGAATAACTAAATAAAAAAGAACACACCCCTCGCAATGTATATTGCTTAAAACATTTTATTATTATTCAATAACTTACGTGAAGATGAGCATTTTTAAATCTTCCAACACCTCTGTTTTATATGGGTGTGCATCCACTCTTTAATAATAATCAACAAGTTATAAAATATCAACACCTAATCCACACCTATTAAATGAACAAAAAACCTCTATTAAACAAAGGTACACACCTATTCGACCCCTATAATTAAATGATATAATTATTCTCAATTAGCCAAAATCAGTGCACTGAGCCTGCATTCTAAATTTAAAAGAGGATTTTATGCCGAAAGCCTATTGTTATTTAAATCAAAAAATTATTGATCAGCTCGAATCCATTAAAAAAGATGAAGGGCATGATTCATCGTCTCAAACAATGAAAGAAATGATTGAATTAGGGATAAAGGTTTATCTCCATAATAAAGATAATCCAGTGATAAGCGAGGATGAAAAAAGACGCTTAGAAAAAGAAGAAGAGTTAAATCGTCAACACACGACCCATCTTTTAAGATTGCTGGGAATCAGTGCTGATATTTTTCGTTGTGTTTATGATAAAAACAAACTTCAAAGTGATTCGAATAATGCCGAAGAACATATCGCAGAACTTAAGAAAAAGGTAGATAATTTCATTGAAGGATTTATCAATAATTAAGTTATAAAAAATAGTACTTGCCGTTAAATTGAAAGTAATAAGGATAATTTTTACTCTAAAAATTTTACCTAAGAATCGGACAATAATTGTTTTAATTGGAAATAGGTAGTTAATCCAATTAAAGTAAATGCCCCTAATGAAATAGCTAAACTACCATAATAAAATAGTTCATTTCCCTTGGGAAAATGAACTATTTGGTCAATATATTCGATAAATAAAAAATACAATAACCAAATCAAAAACAACGAAAACGCTAACCCATTTTTTACATCATAATAAAAACAATGAATACGACTTAATATTGCTAAAATTATAAAAAACGGGAGCGATATAAAATAAAAGAACATTTGCATTCCAGATGGCTCATAAGCAACCTGTAATAGGTTGTTCATTTTGGTGGAACAAGCTACTAATACATAGACATAAATAAGGTAGAATGATGAGCCATTTATCAATATTAGAGGAGAGTGTTCCACACATTTTTTTCATATAAAAATTCCTATGCTCAATCAATTAAAGATATTTTAATATATTTCCATTTCTTCTCGCTGAAGGGTTTTCAATTTATCAATTGAATTGTTTTTAATTTCAGGAATTTCAAGGTTCATCTGTCGTGAAATGGTATCAAGGCACTTCTTAATTTGATCTTGATTCAAATCTGTTTTATTGGGGCTTCCAATCAGTTTATCGACACTAACTGATTTATTTAATGTATCAACTACTTCTTGTATACCCCCGCTTTTAATCACATCATTAAAGTCTTTTTGACGCAGAGGAATGGCAATTTCTACGGTTTTTCCATGCTGTTTCAATCGTTCAATGGTTTGAATAATTACCCTGTCCTCTTTAATGGGTTTGCCATCATTATCCATGCAAATGACTATTTTATCGGTGAGCAATGCCATATCTATATTTACAAAATTTTCTTTCCCCAATGTAGCTATAACACGTTCATTTTGAACTGCATCCCTGATGCTTAGTCCTGTTTCTACACCTTCTGCGATATAGGTGACACTTTCATGTCCTTTCCCCTCATTTAATATGACTCCAGCGCCTGCTTTTATTCCATAAGATTTCTTAGGCTTTATCTTCATTATTGCTTGATTCGCTGTGTCATTATCCAGGTATACTGCTTCAACGCAGGCCACTTTATTGTCTTTGTCCCGCGCAATATTCAAAAGTGCTGGCCTGTAGCGAGCTTCTTCGGTATCTTTAGTATAGACATGAGGATGAAAGCGAATATTTTCTCCAGACACATTATGAATTTTCCTGATTTCTTTTAAATACCGCTCTGCTATAGTACCTGATATGGGTTTAGATTCTCGCGCTAACTGCAGCCCATAATCTGATGTTTTTCTTTTCTTATCAGAATCGATAGCCTGAATTTTATTAGGGCTTTTGCTTGCTAATTTAATACGTTCTTTTAAGTCATCACCTGTTAATTTGGCAGCATATTCAAGACTTTCTTTAAAGTTTAGATTTAATGTTTTTTGAATCAAATGAAGCATGTTTCCTTTTTCCTTTGTTTCAAAGTTATGCCAAATCCCTCTTTTTTCTCCACTTAGACAGATGCTTAA
This sequence comes from Pseudomonadota bacterium, assembly GCA_021848965.1. Classification (GTDB taxonomy): domain Bacteria; phylum Pseudomonadota; class Gammaproteobacteria; order Legionellales; family Legionellaceae; genus CABHON01. The sequence continues at coordinate 1,991 of JAJZTL010000113.1, read as the reverse complement.
GCTGCCTTTAGTACCATATCGATATTCTGTTTTTGAAGAAAGTGCTCTATTGGGTTCTCCAAGTAGAGATTCAATCACGAGCTCAGCCTGGTCGGATAAATTTTGTGACAGCATATTCGCATCATAGCGAGGTTCCTGGTTCTTTATTTTGGGCATACCATGCATTGGCTTGAGTGATTTTGGTTGCTCATTGGGCGTTTTGGACTTTATTGGGGTATGCAGGAGGCCAAGCGATTCCAATGCAGAAGTTTTTTCAGGAGTAACACGAAGTTGTTTTCGTAGTTTTTTATGATCGTCCGTATAAATCATGGCATGCAAGGAACCTCGCGTTACCATGATATAAAATGAACGTAGATGGTTTACTTGAGCATTTTTAGTTTCAGCAACTCCAATAACAAATGGGGATGAAGCCCCTTGAATTGAATAACTGGTAGCAGTATAACTATAATCCCAATGGGAATCCTTCATCTGTTTTTTTTCCAGAACGTGCGCCACGCCACTACTGTCTTTTACGGTAAATGACTCATCGTTTACCTCCGTCACCTGCACCCTTTCATTAGCGAAACGTCCCAAAGTCTTATCAGATTTTTTAAAATGAATTTTTTCACCCACCGAAACTCTTCCTGGCATGGATTGAAACAATTCAATCTTCCAGTCTTTATTTTCTTTTTCAGGAACAAAGAGGCATTTATTTCCTTTCGTATCATTTAATACCACTACTTTCGCTGCCTCATCTACCGAAACTACTTTGAAATAGTGCTCTCCTTTCTTTAAAAAATACTCTTCTTTCTTTTTTAAGCAATCCCGATACGTTTCACAATAATAAAGCTCTGCAGTGGTGTAATTCGTGCTTAGTAGCCGCGGGAACTCTTTGTTTTCAAGGCCTATGGTAGACTCTTTCATCAGTGCATTTCTAATCAGACCATTTGCAACTTCCCTTTTTTTATTTTCATGAATGATAACAATGGTGCTATCACGGCATGCTGGTGTCCGTGATAAATAATCTCCTACAGCCATTTCTATCGGGCTTTTTTCTTTTAATTCTTCCTGGAAGGGTTCTCTCGATTCTTGTTGCGTGTGTTCTTGTTGCAGGTACGCTTGGGTCGAGTGGCCTGTTTCAATAATTGAAGAGGTTATGTTGTGGTAAGGACTATCGGTTTTAGTTCGGGTGATTGAGTCTAAGGGTTGATTCGCTAACTGAGCTAACGCCTTATCAATATCCCCCGTGATTAATGTTTCGATTGCCTTTTTGTATTCGATGACTTGTTGTCGTACCAAATCATCCATACAGGCCACCTTGATGCTTCCTTCCTGAATCAATATCTTGCTTGGCTTACCGCTTTCAATGCTTTGATGCTGGCTAATATCGCCAAGCATTGCGCAACGAGCGCCCGAATCATGGATTTTTTGGATGAGGCTTGCGCAATCTCGATTAGAGACCATAGAAGATTCATCAAGCAGCACCAGTGTTTCTTTGCTTAATGTCACTTCCTGTTCTTGTTCAATAAGAAAACTCTTTAATGTTTGCGCTTCAATTCCCAGCGCCCTCATTTCTTTTACAGCCTGGTGCGTGGGCGCGACCGCAATCAGTTTAAACTCTTCATGAGTCATCGATTGGACATGCCTGATGGTGTCAATTGCACTTCGAGTCATGGTTGTTTTTCCTGTTCCTGCATAACCCTGAATCATAATAAACTGATCAGTTGTAGTCGTGATTAACTCACATGCTTCTTTTTGGCCTTTGGTAAGGTGTGTGGGCTCTAATTGTTTTCGTGCTTCATCACCACTCATTAGCGGCTTTATGGTGTTAATACCTGCTTTAACATTCTTGATAATCGACTCTTCAAATGCCACCGCTTCTTTGGTGGTCCGCCCTTGGGGAGCAATGGAACAGCCAAGTCACTTAAGCCAATTCTGATGAATTCTGCAAACGATAAATTGTAGCTTTATGGACATTAAACGTTTTAGCAATTTCACTAACGGATTTATCT
>JAJZTL010000024.1 GCA_021848965.1 Pseudomonadota bacterium | reverse complement strand
TTCTGGGAAAGCCGCTTTCAAAGCCAAGCACTCATCGATGAAGGAGCTCTATTGGCTTGTATGGCATACGTGGATTTAAATCCTATCCGCGCAGGTATGGCACCCACATTAGAAGAATCAGAATATACCTCTATTCAGGAAAGAATTAAGGTCTATTCTCAAAACCAAGCCACACCGCCCAATCTCATGGAGTTTCAAGAGAAAAATACCTCTGCTCCTGCTCTCAAAACCATACTCCCTTTTTCTTTTCAGGATTATAAATTACTTGTGGACTGGACAGGACGACAATTTCGAGAAGATAAACCTGGATATATCGCTAAAGAAGTTCCTTCTCTTGTTCAAGAGGCTGGATTGAATCCTGCTAATTGGATAAAAACAGTTGAAACATCCAGCATTCGAGACCAACAAATTCTTGGTGCTTTATCTCAAATTAAAAATTGGGCAAAAGAGATTAAAAAACTGTGGCTCAAAGGACAAAAAAGCACTTCTTGGAAATACGCACCTACGTAAAACACCATCGTTTACTCTCTCTTTCTCTCTACAAGAACGCTCTTGAAGCTTCCGCTCGTTTAAAAAATCTCTTCCGCGCAAATTTTAGCCGTAAAAACAGTTTTTCTCTCAATAAAACCAACTTTTAATATTTAAAATTAAAAGTTTCAACCTGAATATTCTCATTTCAGCAGTTATTTTTTATTTCTTGACACCCAATTTATAAGTCATTGTTAAAACAGTAAAATATTTGGATGTCTTAGTTTACTGGATGTCTTAGTTTCTGTCTTAGTTTACTTGGATGTCTTAGTTTCTTAGTTTACTTTATCCACTCATTTAATATATTAGCCAGCTCAACAGGGTATTCAAGTGGCAGCATGTGACCACATTTATCTAAATACCACACTTCCGCCAAAGGAACTAATTCAGATATCGCTTTAGCATGAATAGGAGAAACAATGAAGTCGTTTGAGCCATGAACGATAAGTAAAGGGATATTTTTTCTATTTATTATTTCACTAAGTTGCAATAATCGATTAGAACGGTTTAATGTAATAGATTGCTGTTTAATAAAGCCCTCTTTTTGAAATGATTCAGCCATATCACACATGGTATTTATAATGCTTATTTTTTCAGGATGTTCAGAGAATATCCATCGAGCAAAACGTCGAGGAGAAACAATGGATGAAAAATCATCCGCATTTTTAATAAGATTTATACGCTGATTTTTTTCTTCAGGGGAATATCCATTAGCTGATGCACTAATCAATGAAAATGAAGAAACTTTTTCGGGATATTGTAGTAGATATTCAATAGCAACAAATCCTCCCATAGAAAATCCAACCAATGAAAAATAATCACCACCTTTTTCATGTATCACGTGAAAACAATCATTTAAATTGTGACATTTCTCAAACGTCACCCATCGACACTGAGCTTGTATATTAGGAGCAAGATTTTTGTACATAAAATGCCACAAACGCTCATCGCACAGCATACCCGGTATAAACAAAATTTTTTTGTTGGCAGTCATGTGGCATTCCAACTAAGAGCAGCTGCTGTTTCATCTATCATTTATACAAGCAGCCATGATAATGGTAATAGAAGATAGATTGTTCATTTTTTATTACCTCGTTGTCTTTTTATTGTAATACTTTTTAGTACTAATGCTCAATAATTCAGACAACATCAGAGGCTTCTGAAAGAGTCTATTGACAATTCTGACGTTACGTCAGAACGTCTACTAAATTAAACAAATTTTTTCTATAATACCGCAGCTCATCAATAGATTCACGAATATCTTCCAAGGCCAAATGTTTAGATTGTTTTTTGACACCTTCATAAACCTCTGGAGCCCAACGACGTGCTAATTCTTTGATAGTGCTCACATCAATATTTCGATAATGAAAATAGTCTTCTAATTGTGGCATATAACGAGCAAGAAAACGTCTATCTTGATAAATACTATTGCCGCAAAGAGGTGATGTTTTATATTCAACATGATTTCTTAAAAAGTCTAATACTTGCTTTTCTACTTCACTTTCACGTATTTGGCTGTTGACAACTCGTTCAATTAAGCCAGATTCATTATGATGTGTGGTATTCCATTCATCCATCAAAGCTAAATCCTTTTCTTCTTGATGAATGGCAAAAACAGGACCTTCAGCAATAATGTTCAAATTATCATCCGTAATAATAATCGCGACCTCTAAAATACGATTAATATCGGGATTCAAACCCGTCATTTCTAAATCTATCCAAATCAGTGTGTTTGTTTGCATTGTGTGATAACCTTTATTCTGGCTTCAGATAGCGCTTTTGCCATCGCTTCTCCCGATAATCCTTCCTCAATAAGTTTCTTTGTAGAAATAGAACGTAACGAGAATAAGATTCGTGTTAAAAACTCTTGTTGCGGATAAGGCTCATTCTCATGTCCTGGCCGCCCGCGTGCATCAGATTTACAAGCCACAAGCATGGCCAAAAAACGCTCTGGCCGACGAAATGCATCGGCTTTTTCAAATAGCTCCAGTAATGCTTTTGCTGTTAACTCTTGAGATTGATGTACTAATGAGTGAAGACCTGCTGTTAATGCTCCCAATTTTTCATAGGCTTTGGGAATTTTCAGTCGTTTAGAAAGCTGCTGAATACATTCTACTCCCGCTTCTTCATGCCCACGATGACTAGGCCATATTAAACATGAGGTTCGAGCTTTACCTAAATCATGAACTAAAGCAGCAAATCTTACACATGGCGAATAAGATAATAGTGTCGCCTGTTCAAGGACATACAATGTATGCCAACCAGAATCAACTTCCGGATGCCACTTAGGTGGATTAGGAACACCAAACAAAGCTTCTATTTCTGGCATAAGAATTTTTAAAGCACCACACTCACGTAAGACTTGAAAAAATACTGATGGGCTTTTTTCACACAAACTACGCTCGAGCTCTTTCCATATTCGTTCCGGAACTAAATCATTGATACATCCATCTCTCACCATTTTTCGCATTAATACAAGAGTTTCTGGTGCAACACAAAATCCAAGATGATGAAAACGTGCTGCAAAACGAGCCACACGTAAAACTCTAACAGGATCCTCTTCAAAAGCTGGCGATACATGGCGTAACAGACGATTTTTCAAGTCTTTTTCACCATTATAAGGGTCGATTAAATGTCCTTGTGCATCCATTGCCATCGCATTAATGGTTAAATCTCGTCGAAGTAAATCTTCCTCCAACGTCACTTTAGAGGTAGTACACACAAATCCACGATAACCTCGCCCTGCTTTTCTCTCTGTACGAGCCAATGCATATTCTTCTTTTGTTTGTGGATGTAAAAAAACGGGAAAATCTTTACCTACAGGCTGGTACTTCAAGGCCAGCATCTCTTCGACAGAACCATTTACAACAACCCAATCTTTTTCAGTTACGGATAATCCCAGTAATTGATCGCGAACTGCGCCGCCTACAAGATAATGTTTCATAATAGTCAGTCTAGCATAGATTATTAAAAATTTGGAACCATTCGCCAAGACATTTGTTGTGTCGTTTTATCGTGTACAGCAACAACTGTTTGTAAAGTCAGTTGATTATTGCGAGAATCTTCTCCAAAGAGACTGACACGATAAATATGCCGATACGAAATAACTTTCATGTCTTCAACAACTGCGTGCAAAGTAATATTATTTATTTTCTTGGTACAACCTAATAATTTTTTTTGACGTAATTGTTGAGCATAATCATCAGGAAAACTTTCTGAAAAAAAACAAAAATCATCGTGTAATCCACTATTTAATGTATTTAATGCCCATAATTTATTTTTTTCGACAGCATAAAAAAGCTCATTTCGTTGCAAATTTAAAGAAAAATTTTTCCTATTTAAACGAGTATTTAAAAGTTCTATGGATAAAGCAAATGCCAGAATAAAACTCATCAATAAGCTTAGTAGTAAAATCATACCGGATGACTTTTGTCTATTCTCGATTAGTAACAACAAACTCCTCCTTGCGTGAAACATACTTTCCATTTATCCAATAAGGTAGCGTAAAAGTCATTGATACTTCTATTGTTTTTTCTTTCAACCATTGAAACTCTGTATCAGAAACCAGCTCAGTTACTTCCTCGGTCATGCCATTTTCACTATACATATACAATCCAAAAATTTTTTCTTTATCGGGAAAAAAATTTCCTGTATCTCCAATAAAATAAATTTTATCAAAATAATGTCCTACATAACTTCCTTCTGCATAGTTATAATGTAACGGCTCGTGTAATTGAATAACTTGCTGCTGGTTAGATAAAGTTTGAATACTGGCAATACAATTGATTTCCGCATGCGCTGCATCAGCAATGATGATTAGATCATCTTTTTTTAAATTGGATGAAGTCTGAAAATAAATATTTGTTTCTGATTCGCCTATTTCAGCATTTTTGGCAAGACTGGTTACTGAAAAATCCATTTGTCTCAATTCAATTGCTTGCGTTCCTGGTTTTATTTTTTTGCGAATATTTTCGGACAAATTTGAATCAGTCTCTTTTAAACTTATTATGGGGTGATTCAAAAAGCTTTTATTTAGGTTGTCATAAACAGGGATTTGATTCCAACTAGTCAACCCTAAGTATCCAGCTCCTTGAAATGCACGTTCTAATAATTGATTAACAAACCGAATTTCTTCCGTCATCTCTTGTAAAGCATAGTGATATCGATGATGCTCTTTAACTTGCAAATACAGTGTAAATAATCCAGAAACCATTAGTGACGATATGGCCAAAACAATGAGCAATTCAATTAAAGTTATTCCAGAATTTTTCATCGCTTCCCTGTATATCCTCACCGCCAATGACCTTTCTGCAAGAGGTGAGTGAAGCAGCCGAAAATTCATTGATGCAGAGTATAATTTTTTTCATATGTATTATGCGCTAATACCAATGAGATTTCTTTAGCATAGTCTTGATTAATAGCTTGCGCACTTTGAAACTCTGTTTGCTCTATTGCTAACAACATTACTGCAAATACAGCAAGAACAACTAATATTTCAATAAAAGAAAAGCCTTGTTTTTTAGATAGGTTGGTTCGCATATTTTTCCCTTTGATTATAATTCAACTCATGATATCATCAGTTATCTTTGTAATCTTAAGGTAAATTTCATGAAAAAACAATCTTTTCTCATGTTCGCTTGTATTGGGCTTCTGTTGTCTAGCTGTGCTGTAACTAAATTAGAACCGGGTGCAGAAAAAGTTGTTGTCACTGACAGTGCTCATTTGCCTTCTGGTTGTAAAAAACTTGGTCAAGTCTCTGCTTTTGATACAAATGGTACTACAGTAACCTATACTTCACATGAACGTTTACAACAATATCAAACGACCATATTAAGAAATAAAACTTTTGATTTAGGTGGAAATGTGCTTGTTATTACTAATCATCAAACTACTTACACCAATAAGCACGATAACACTATCGATACTCATCTAATGGAAGGAAATGCGTACTATTGTTCTTCTGGACTTTTAAATGAGGTCACACCAGAAGCTCACTCTGACATAAAAAGTGCAGAAGAGTAACTTCATTACTTTCGTTTGTTACGAAAAAGATGATCGATAAAAGCAATAAAAAGGAAAATAATCGCAACATAAAATATTAGTTTTGCTATATCTGCAATTGCTGAAGCAATACCTGAAAAACCTAATACTCCAGCAATAAATGAAGTTATGATCAATGCAAAAACGGATCTTAGCACTTTACTCTCCTAATATTTAATTATTATTATGCAAAACCTAGCGACTCAGGGGGATTAAACCCTTTTACCCAATGTTCGTGATGATTTGTATCATAAATATCCCATTCTTTGGAAGAAAAACTCTCTCTATCCACCGAACATAAAAGCCAGTGAATAAAACAAGCAACAACTTCTGGCTTTATTAAGCTATTTTTATGCATAACTCCCTGATAAAACTGCCGACTAATTTCAGGAATATCATTACTCATGGCAACTTCCGCAAACATATGCGTATTTACAATGCCAGGAGTAACGCTGCTTGCATGAATATCCCACGCTTGAAAATCTAGATTAAAACATTGATATAACATAGAAAGTGCTGCTTTACTCACACAATAAGCGCCTAAGCAGGAAACAGCTACGTGTGCTATCTGAGAAGAAATAACTAGCACCTTTCCGCCTTTTAATAGCGGCAATAATTGTTGGGTCAAAAATAATGGCGCCTCCACGTTAATTGCTTGAATCATTCGCCATGCATCTAAAGAAACTTTGTCTAAAGACAAAACAGGCTGTACTGTTGCTGCGGCATGAACTAATCCTTTAATAGCTATTCCTTTTGATTGCAAAAAATTAGCGACTTTCTTGCGCCCAGCTTCGGTACTCAAATCAGCACCAATTGGAGTAATATGTGAAGAAAATTTTACGCACGTTTCTTCTAACATCTCCTTTCTTCGTCCCACAATAAATACTTGTTCTCCTTCAGCGGCTAATTTCCAGCTAATAGCTTGACCAATGCCACTTCCACCACCTGTTACAACATAAGTCATTTTAAATTCCCCCTTGAAATTCGTTAAAATGAAGAGTATTTTACCCTAAAAATACGCGTTGGAGAATTTTTACGATGATAACAATGAAACAAAGATATTACTTACTCTTAGCTATTCTCTTAGGCGTCTCAGCAGCGCAAGTTACTTATGCAGTTCCCCCTTCTGCGGCTGATAACGCATCATCACCGATGCAAGCATTGGCCAATACCGGCTCTATAACAACAAGCCCCTCTGCGGCTACCGCCCCCTTACCTGCATCATCTCAAACACTATCAGTTGCTAACTCAACAACAGCTTCATCTCAAGAAAATGCTTCGCAGCCCCCAACTCCAGCAGATATTGATTGTAATTATACTCTTCCAGAATCAAACTCTTCTGGAGTTATAAATATCAATCCAGACACTATCATACAATGGGCTAATCATGCAGCAACACAAACATTCACGTATGATTTCAGAAATTATGACAAACAATTTAATGAACTTAAACATTGTTATACCACTGCAGGTTGGGAAAGCTTTCTCGCTGCAATGAAAGCTTCTAATAATTTAAAAGTCACGCAAGAAGAACATCTTTTTGTTTCAGCTAAAGTCAATGGACAAAGCCAACTTGTTTCTCAAACGACTCAAGATGTCTCTCAAGGTACACAACCTACATGGGTTGTTAAAGTACCCGTATTAGTCACTTACCAGAATCAAGACAGAGAAGTCACTCAAGACATGTATATAGATCTTACTATAAAACCTACTTATGGTTTGCCAGCGCATTTGGGTATTCATCAAATTATTGCCTCTCCTAAGCAACAAGGTGTTCAGTAAAGTCAGTTATGTTATAATACACCTTTATTTTTGAACAAAGTTTACCTATTTTTTATATGACGCAAACACATTTAAAGCATGAACCCCGTTATTTTTGTCAACTAGGCCTAGCTGTCGTTGAAACAGAAACAAAAGCAGTTGCCGATCTTGCGAAAAGAATTGATGAAAAGTTTAGCACTGCTTGTGATTATTTACTGCAATGCGAAGGTCGAATTATTGTTATGGGTATTGGAAAATCAGGCCACATTGCCAACAAAATTGCTTCGACCCTAGCAAGTACAGGAAGCCCTGCTTTTTTTGTTCACCCAGGTGAAGCCGCCCATGGAGATATGGGAATGATTCGTCATGACGACACGATCATTGCCATTTCCAATTCAGGAAAAACAGAAGAAATTGTGACCTTGCTTCCCCTCATTAAACGGCTAAATATTCCTCTGATTAGCTTAACAGGCAATCTTCATTCAGTTATTGCGAGTGCTTCTACTGTACATATTGATGTAAGCGTGGAACAAGAAGCTTGCCCTTTTGGTTTAGCCCCTACCTCAAGCACAACAGCAGCTTTAGTCATGGGTGATGCCCTTGCTATTGCCCTGCTTCAAGCAAAAGGATTCACAGCAGAAGATTTTGCACTTTCTCATCCTGGGGGACAATTAGGTCGCCAGTTGCTGCTTAGAGTTGAAGATTTGTTACATTCCAAAAAAGATATGCCGGTAGTTTCGTTGGGCACAACCATTGCCCAAGCCTTAATTGAAATAACACAGAAAAAATTAGGTATGACCTGTGTCATTGATACAGCGGGACATCTTGCAGGGATTTTTACCGATGGCGATATTCGTCGTGTCTTAAATAAAAATCTTGATATCCATACTACTCTTATTGATGAAGTTATGTCCCCACATCCTAAGACAATTGCTACAGACTTGCTTGCGGCAGAAGCTTTACAAATCATGCAAAGCTACAAAATCACCTCATTAATTGTTGTTGATGAAATGCGCTTTCCTCAAGGGGTCGTCCATTTACATGATCTATTACGTGCAGGAGTTATTTGATGGATTCAATGAATACAACATTATTTCCCAATCACCTTCTTGAAAAAGCAAAAAAAATTCGTTGCCTTATTTGTGACGTTGATGGCGTTCTGACTGATGGAACTATTTTTATGACAGCAGAAGGAACAGAATCACGCAGCTTCCATGTCCATGACGGAATGGGGTTGAAATTTTTGATGGCCAGCGGCATTCAGGTTGCTATTATCACAACTTCCAGAGTTCCAGTTGTTGATCATCGTATGCGTCAATTAGGTATTCAACACTATTATCGCGGACAAATCAGTAAAATTGCGGCTTTTGAAGCACTCAAACAAAAGCTACAACTACCCGAAGAAGCGTTCGCTTATGTGGGAGATGACTTGCCTGACTGGGAAATTATGCAAAAGGTAGGTTTAAGCATCGCTGTTGCAAATGCTGTCCCTCAAGTAGCCCATTTAGCTGACTGGAAAGTCAGCAAACCCGGTGGCGCCGGCGCTGTTCGAGAAGTTTGCGATGCCTTGCTTGCGTTGAATCAAACAAGTGAATTAGCTTTGAAGCATTATTTAGGTTCTTCTGCTGAATCTTCTGAGGCTTTTCAATGAAAATTTCTAAACAGTTTGTTCAAGGAGGACAACAATACGTTTATCTTTTCTTGTTACTGATTGGACTAGGATTCAGTGGCTGGTATTATGCACAATCTTCTTTTATATTTAACGCCCTCTCCCCCAAGCTTATCGCTTACTTACCTGACATTATTGTAGATGATTTAAGTGTTAAACAATTTGATATAAAAGGACAACTCTCTCATTATTTTTATACACCGCAATTAATTCACACCCCTAATAAAAATCTAAGCCGATTTACTCACCCCAAAATTATTTTATCGTCCCAAGAAGAAAATGGTCGTCCTTGGTCTATTCAAGCGGATAATGGTATAGCAGAAGATGGTTTAGACAAAATAACTCTCATAAATAATGTTGTTTTTCACCAGAATGCTTCTGGCAACGATCAAGAAAAAACACTTCGTACAACAAGCATTACTTATTATCCCAAAAAAAATTGGGCAGAAACTCAAGAAATGATTTTTTTTGAAGAACCTAGATTACACGCTCAATCTCTGGGCATGACCGCTAATTTAAAAACTCAAGAAATACATTTATTACAACAGGTGTCTAGCATTTATGTTCCGAATAAAAACAATTAGAAATGTTTGCCTATTTTTAGTGCTCTGTACTCATACCTCTTTTGCAGCCATGGAAGAAGATAAAAATCAACCTATTTCCATACAGGCTGACTCTGTCTCCATTGAAAATAAAGAAGGTAAAAGTATTTATGAAGGCAATGTTATCGTCGTGCAAGGCACCACCCATCTCACTGCAGCCAAAGCCATTGTATACATAACCCAAGATAATGACATTAAAGAAGCTGAAGCTTTTGGCAAAGAAAAAATTCAAGCTCATTATTGGACCCAAACAGATCCCAAAAAACCTGAACTTAATGCTTATGCTGATATCATTCGCATTCTACCTAAAGAACATTTGATTTATCTTATAGGTCATGCAAAAGTCAATCAGGGAGAAGATTCTTATCAAGCTCCTGAAATTGAATACAATATGGAAACTCAGCATGTATTTTCACCTAAGAGCATCAAGGGCAGAACTGTCATTGTCATTCACCCCAAACAAAAAACATAAAAGTAAAATAAATTATGGCCACACTTCAAGCTGAATCTCTTGTCAAACACTTTAAAACACGCCCTGTTGTGAATAACGTGAGCCTCTCTATCAGGAGCGGTGAAATTGTGGGATTATTAGGTCCGAATGGAGCCGGTAAAACCACTTGCTTTTATATTATTGTGGGCCTTTTATCATGTGATTCTGGAAAAGTACTACTTAACAATACTGTCATTACTCATTTGCCTCTACACTCCAGAGCCCATGCAGGTATTGGCTATTTACCTCAAGAAGCTTCCGTTTTTCGAAAACTTACAGTAGAACAAAATATCCTAGGAGTACTCGAGTTACGAAAAAATCTCACCAAAAAAGAACGGTTAAACCAATGCAACAAACTACTCGATGAGTTTCACATTCAGCATTTACGAAATCACTGGGGATTGAGTTTATCGGGTGGCGAAAGACGACGCGTAGAAATTGCTCGTGCTTTAGCTATGGAGCCCGCATTTGTTTTATTAGATGAGCCTTTTGCTGGTGTCGACCCCATTTCTGTTGTGGATATTAAACGGATTATCACTCATTTAAGCGACCGACAAATTGGTATTCTTATCACAGATCATAATGTGCGAGAAACGTTGGATATTTGCCAACGAGGATATATCATGAGTGAAGGAAAAGTTATTTGCCAAGGAACTCCCAAAACTATCCTCACCAATGAAAAAGTTCGCGAGGTTTATCTTGGTGAAGATTTCAATCTGTAGATCAAATCTATCTATTATTCGCTCTCGTCAAAACACGGGCGAATATCAATTTCATATAAGAGGCCCCCTACAACGTCATTTGATTTTTTTCTTGTTTTTTTTGTTCTTTTTATTCAGCTCATGTCCCATAGCTACCCTCGCAAGCCAACTGTCCATGAGCGATCAAGAAATGCAAGACTTAATGCGTGATTTTCGTCTAGATGTTCAACAATCACCTTCGATTATGCATGCCCCACTGGCCAATGATTATATTCGACACTTAGGCACTACACTCGCCAATCATACAGAAGATCGTAACATACATTATGCATTTTTCATTAATAAATCCAATGACGTTAATGCCTTTGCAGGCCCAGGTGGAACTATTGTACTCAATAGCGCTCTTATTCTTGCAACCAATAAAGAAGATGAGCTTGCCGCCGTGCTTGCTCATGAAATTGCTCACTCAGAACAAAAACACTGGCTGAGCGATTTGAATCGCCAAAAAAACATGCGTATTCCCATGCTGGCAAGTAGTTTAGCTGCAGCAGCTTTAGGATTAATCAACCCTACTTTAGCAGGCGGTGCATTAATCGGTGGTATGTCTGGTTATGCACAAAATGAGATTAATATTACGCGCAGCCATGAAGAAGAAGCCGATCGCATTGGAATTCAATTGCTCTATGCAGCAGATTATAATCCCGAAGGGATGGTTGATTTTCTCAAGCAATTACAAGAAGCCGATCAATATCATGGTTACAATAGCATTCCGCCCATTCTTCTTACCCATCCCCTCGATGAAGTACGTATCGCCGACGCGCAAAATCGTGTAGAGCAACTGCCGAAAAAGCACTACATTACCAATAATGATTACTTTTTAGTTAAAGAAATTATTCGTGTTCTTACAACATCCAAACCCAGTTCATTGCTCTCTTATTATCACGAAAAACTGCTCAAAAACCCTAAGAGTAGCTCTCTACACTATGGCTATGCTTTAGCTTTAATGAAAAACTTAAAATTTTCTCTTGCCAAACAAGAATTACAAAACTTGTTGAAACAATCTCCTTCAAACTACTATTATCGACTGGCTTTTAGTGGTTGTGAATTAGGCTTAAAAGACTCTACTCATGCCTTGCTTCACTTGCAAGCCCTCTATGATGATTATCCTGATAATCTCGCAATTATTTATGATTTCTCCACTGCACTGATTCAATTTGAGCAATATAAAAAAGCCGAGCAGCTTCTAGAAGACAGCCTTGAAGACTATCCAAATAATCCCCTATTATTACAAAATTTAGCCGAAGCTGAAGCGCGTAATCATGAAACAGCTCGCGCTTACCTCACTCGGGCAAAATTATTTCTACTGTCTGGTCAAACACGTCAGGCAGGTATTGCTCTGCGCAACGCACAAAGATCTGTCAAACATGATCCTTTACTTGCTGCACAAATTAAAGCAGAATTAAAGTTACTTAAAGATTCTCAAGTCACTTCATAGGAGAGTTATTGTGTTACTTGCGTCAAAAAAATATTGCAAAAAATATGACTCCACTAATGCTACTCAAGCTGAAAGCCCTTTTGCCCATAATCAATTGCATCATGTACAAATTTCATCGATAGGGTAAATTTATTATATTCTGGGGCATGTCCTAGACATTTACTCCTTTCAGCCCTATTATACCCTTATATTTCAAATGAAAACTTTAAAAATTACGGGCATGAAAAGAAATATTTTTGATAAAATTAATGAATTGCTGCTTTATTTCCCAATAGTCGCTATTTTGGGAGCTAGGCAAACGGGCAAAACAACACTAGCAAAACAATTGCGTCCTCAATGGCAATATTATGATTGTGAAAAACCTTCCATTTTGCAACGTATTCAACATGATCCAGAACTATTTTTTGAGCAAAATCCACAGTATATTATACTGGATGAGGCGCAAGAAATACCTTCGATGTTTAGTGTATTACGAGGAGTTATTGATGAGAATAGAGATCTAAAAGGAAGATTTATTCTCACAGGCTCAAGCAGCCCAGAACTTTTGAATAATATTTCTGAGTCATTAGCAGGGAGAGTGGCTATTGTGGAACTTGGTACATTTAAAGCCAATGAGTTATTTCAAACACCATTGAGTAACTTTTATGATTTATTTTCTGAGACATTAACACGGGAGAGCATTGCGTCTTTTATTCAAAATAACCAACAAGCACAACTCACTAAACAAATGGTACAACAAGCATGGCTGTATGGAGGTTACCCGGAGCCCGTGTTAGCGCATAATGCGCATTATTATGATAGTTGGATGGAAAATTATTATCAAACCTACATTAATCGTGACATTGCTAAACTTTTTCCTAAATTAAACAAAATTACCTATCAACGCTTTATAAGCATGTTAAGTTATTTATCAGGAACCATTATTAATAAGTCAGATCTAGCGAGAAATTTAGAAGTAAGCCAACCAACCACAGGACAATATACTTATATTGCGAGTAAAACATATATCTGGCGAGAATTACCCAGTTTTGAAAAAAACATTACAAAATCTATTGTAAAAATGCCCAAAGGATACATGCGGGACAGTGGATTAAGAAATTATTTACAACAAATTCATTCAGCAGAAAATTTATTTAACAATCCGTTAGTAGGAAATTCTTTTGAAGCATTTGTCATTGAAGAAATTATAAAAGGGCTGCAAACTAAAAATATTCCTCATTGGGATAGCTATTATTATCGCACACGAGATGGTGCAGAAATAGACTTAATTCTTGACGGTGGTTTTGGTCAATTACCTATAGAGGTGAAATATGGTATTAACACACCAGTGAAACAATTACGCTCCCTCGAACGCTACATCGAAGAACATCACTTACCATTTGGTCTAGTGATTAATCAAGCTGATCAAATTGCTTGGATCACCAAAAATATTTTGCAATTACCCATTTTTTGGTTATAACTCTTAATATATATTAATGCTATTTTGATTAGCAATGACACTGATTAAAACTCTCGCCGCATTATCGCCAGCCATTCTAAGATTCATATTCTTTATATTTCCTGGCTTACGAGCATTGTCGCTGACCCCGCGAATAACCATGCATGGTGTTTTAAAAAACCAACATACTTGCATCATCGATACTATTTACTTGAAATGAGACAACATTGTGCCGCAGCATTTACCACTGCAGCAATACGAATCGCCGTTTGCATGCTTAGAAAACTAGCTCCATGTTTTTTCAGCGAGTTAATATGAGAATCAATGCATAATTGACAATTGTTAATAGCAGAAACAGCTAAAGCACATAACTCAAAATCCACTTTATCCATAGAGTGATTAGCCATTTTATCCGTCGATAGTTTTGCGGGTAATTTTTTAAATTCTGACTCTGAAACGATATGAATAAAACGATAATAGATGTTTGTCATAGCCATTATACTTGTCGCAATTTTAACACCTTCTATCTCAGCTTCATTGACAAATTTTTGAGCATATTGTTGAATAGCACTAATCAAATCAGACTGTTTTGTTGCATAGGCACTTGCTAAAGCAATCTCTGCAATTTGCTTTGCAGATAAATCATCTACCGCTTGTTCATTAAGTAAACTTTCAATATTTTTTACTGTATCTGTAGCAAATTCTGGTAATTGTTTTTTAAATGCAATTAATGTCATAATCTTCTCTTAAATTTTATTAAATCTCAGTTATTTTATCCTATTTCTCGAATCCTGCATAATCCATGCAAATCACAAGTATTGCATACGGCCTCTCTTTTGGGTAATGCTTGATTTTTTCCTTGAAGAAATTCATCCGCTAAAGCCGTCAGTATAAGTTTCCAGCGTTCACGCTCAACGTTCCAATCAATGGATTTGATACCTTGAATATCCGTTTCTTCAGCTGCTTGTCCTTTAAGTAACGGTTCCGAGGGTTTCACTTGAGCAAAAGCCAAAGCATTTACATCTGGATCAGATAACGCATAGAGTAACAACTGTGGATGCTCCGGCCGTTCATCATCGTAAGATAAAGAAGGCAATACTCCTGTTTTATAATCAATAATCATTTTCTTGCCATTGAATAGCGTATCAATTCTATCCACACGAATGTTTAATTCGAGTTTGGACAAGTGCAATAATTGGGCTTCTTCTAGTGCGGCAATAGAGAAAGTAGGGCGTTTTTTTTCATACTCCAACCATTTTTTTAATAATCTTTCTAAACGTTTTATTTCAAGCTTTTGCAGAAATGGTGATAGTTTATCTGATTTAATTTTTTTTACGCTTTGAGAGATAATGCTATAAATAAGGGTGTCTAATTCTTCTTGAGAGTACTGTAACAATCGTTGTTGTGTTTGTGTTTCTTTCCAGAATTTTTCTAACACCTCATGGACTAAACTTCCCCGTTCATGATCATTCAACCCTAATGTCAGATTTTCAAATCCTGAGGCTCGTAAACGATGTTTAGCAAATGCACGAAAAGGACATAGAGCTTGATTTTTAATCAGCGATGTTCCTCCTTTAATATTTTCATGAGGTAAACAAGGAAATGCTTCCTCATCATGCATAATTTCCAATGACAAAAACTCTTGAGCGTCTACTTTGGGAATAGAAATGGTACTCAGTGGAATGGATTGAATTAAGGCGCTTTCTTCTATTTTTATTCCTTTTTTTTGTGAAGCATAGCTGAAAATGACCTCATATCCTCCGGTAATAAAATGATGCATTAATTTTTGGGAAAACTCTCTTTCCACTTCATGCGTTGCATGAGGCAAGGCATATTGGCGCTGAATTTCAAAAGGAATGAATGGATTTAATTGGACTTTACCAGGAAATTTTTCTGCCGTCATACCTGTAATCCATACAGCGTCAAAATGTAACCCCGCAGCTTCGAGCACACCTAAAAAATGTATTCGAGCGGATGATTTTTTTGCTTGGAAAATCGCTTGATTAGCCATTTTTTGGAGTAATGAAAAAGCTTCTGCAGAGGAAATTTCTTCGAATAATAAGTTTAGCTGTTGAAACTCTTGCAGTAAGGCCAACCAACGTTCATACGTTTGATATGCTTCACTATTAAGAGCATAAGAACCTGGCCAATTTAAGCTTTCTAGCACATGATGAAAAATAGCACTCCATTCATGAAGCTTAGCTTTTTGTGGAAAAATAACACTTTCGAAAGCTTCTAGTTGCTGTAACAAACCAACATGATTTTTTTTTAATATCACTAAAAAATTTTTCCAGGATAATTGCGCATTTTCAGTTGCATGAACTGCTTTATTCGCAGAAGAGCGTATCTCTTCTTCTGTGTTACCTACATAGCGATTTTCTAAAATAAAATAGAAATCTTTTAATATCACTGGACGTTTTTTTATTAAATCTATTTTGATGGATAACATCCTTAAGGCAGCAGCAATCATAGGACAGCTAGAAAACATATGACCTGCTGAAATATTATATTCCTCCTCTTGAAAATGACGTTGAATAAAACGTTCTAATTTGTTTCTTTTTTCATTTAAGTTAGGTACAACACAAGCAATATTTTTATCTGCAGGATGATTTTTGGCCCAAGATAAAAAAGCTTGGATTTCTTCATCTTCAGAAAGATAAGCGACTTTACTGACGTTATATGCTTTTTCAGCATTTTCATATATTCGTGGTTTATCGAGAGATAATTTTTCTAATAAATGCATCATGCTAGGAGAAAGGCGATCGAAACCAGCTAAAACAAAATTATTTTTCATTGCAGTGGAATGAGCCGTGATTTCCCGGAGTATTGCGGGCAACATTTCTTTATCTATCCAGTTATTTTTTTTTAACGTCGATGCATAATGAGACGCCCATTGAAGAAAGGTGGATGTATCAATATTGGATGAAAAAATCTTTTCAGTGATTTCAATATTCCAAGCCCAACAAAGCTTCCAGGCTTTTTTAGCTTCTTCAATAACTCCCTGAGTATTAAAGAAAAAAGGATTATTTTTCTCAATAATTTTTTCCCAAAGGAAATGGGATTGTAATGGAGTTATAAGAGATGATTTTTCCCATAAACACCTTCCCCCCTTTTTAAAAGGAGGAGATTTTCTTATAGACTGCCAACATTGTTCAAGCCACACATCATAAGAAAAAATATTGGGAGATTCAATAACTGACACAGGGGAAATTTTACGTTGAAAAAAAAGATCCTGAAAATATTGCATTAAACGTGTATTAGCAGTAATTAATGTGACTTTTTTTTCCGTAAGCAACGCAGATAATTCTGACCAACCTACATTAGACATATTCCACAACCATCGAAAAACCAGGCAGTTGATTGACTTCATTAAACAAAGCATCTTCAGGAGAAATATGATAGATTGAATCAAGATTGATGCAAACACTGCCTCCACTATTTTCATAGATAATTTGAACACTCATATTGCCCGTTGAGTATTGCTTTATTAATTGATGACAAATCTGAAGATGCTTTTGAAAATCCGCTTGTTGTGGTTTTATCGTTAATATAAGACGTCTTCCAAAACCCTCTCTAGCATCTGGAATGGTCATTATTTTTTCTGCACGCATACGTAAACTATTAGAATACGCATCAATTGAAATTTCACCTTGCACAACGATTATCTCATCTTTTTTTAAAATATCTTGTGTAGATTCCAAAAGTTCAGAAAATACGGCAGCCTCTATTTTTCCCGTGCCATCATCTAAGCCAATAATGGCCATTTTTTTTCCTTTCTTGGTAAAAATTTTACGCACGTCTATCAATAACCCTGCAATAGTTACATGCGTGGATTTTTGAGGGTTCAAATCACGTAAACTATCCGATACAACAGAGGCTAATTCCATTCGATAAGACTCAAAAGGATGCCCCGTCATATAAAAACCCAATTTCTCTTTTTCAATTTGCAACTGTATTGCAAGAGTCCATGAACCAGACATTTCATAAGACTCTTCAGTAGATGCGTGCTGGCTTTCTAATAAACTAAAAAGGCTCTGTTGGCCGTTTATTATACTTTCGGAGTTTTTTTCTGCAGATTTAATCGCTTTTTCAATATTGGCCATTAAAATACCTCGATTGATATTCCAACAATCACAAGCACCTGCACCAATTAAAGCTTCTAATACTTTACGACTCACTTTTCTCAAATCCACTCGTCGACACAAATCAAAAAGGCTTGTAAAAGCCCCATGTTGACTTATTTCCACTAACATCAACTCAACAGCAGCTTTTCCAATGCCTTTTATAGCCCCTAAACCGTAAACAATCTCCCCTTCTTTGCCAACAGTAAAATGATAATTGCTCACATTTAAATGAGGTGGTTTAACCACTAACCCCATTGCCTGACATTCCTCAATAAAATCTTTTATTTTATCCGTGTTATCTAAATCAGCGGATAATACGGCGGCCATAAACTCGGCAGGATAATGCGTTTTTAACCATGCAGTTTGGTAAGAAACCAAAGCATAAGCCGCCGAGTGTGATTTATTAAAACCATATCCCGCAAATTTTTCCATCAAATCAAAAATATGTGCAGCTAATGCTTCGTCAACACCTCGAGCCTTAGAACCTTCAACAAAAATCTTTCGTTGCTTGGCCATTTCCTCAACTTTTTTCTTACCCATTGCACTACGCAAGATATCAGCACCACCAAGGGTATATCCTGCCAACACTTGCGCAATCTGCATTACCTGCTCTTGATATAAAATAACCCCATACGTAGGTTTAAGAATTCCTTCCAAATCGGGATGAGGATATACCACAGGAGTTTTTCCTTGCTTTCGATCAATAAAGTCATCTACCATCCCTGATTGCAAAGGCCCTGGACGATATAAAGCCACCAACGCCATAATATCGTCAAAGCAGTCTAATTGAAGACGATGCACTAACTCTCGCATTCCCCGAGATTCCAACTGAAATAATGCAGTCGTTTGAGAAGTTTTTAAATAATCAAATGTTTTTTCATCATCGATAGGAATTAAGGTAATATCAAGCAAGGGTTCTTTATTTTGTGCGCGAACACGATTAATGGTTTGTACTGCATGGTTAATAATAGTTAATGTTTTCAGCCCTAAAAAGTCAAACTTAACTAAACCAACTGCTTCTACATCACCCTTGTCATATTGTGTCACCCGATTTTCTCCTCCAGGCTCACAATATAACGGCGAAAAATCAGTGAGATCGGATGAACCAATTACAACACCTCCCGCGTGCTTACCAACGTTCCGTGTCATTCCTTCAAGTTTTAGCGCAAGATTTAATAATTCTTTGACTTCCTCTTCTTCTTCATAACGTCTTTTAAGTTCTTCTTCTTGCTCAAGGGCTTTATCCAGCGTCATGCCCAGTTCAAAAGGAATTAATTTTGCAATTTGATCGACAAATCCATAAGGATGTCCTAAAACACGTCCAACATCGCGTACAACCGCTTTTGCCGCCATGGTGCCATAAGTGATAATCTGAGCGACTTTTTCTCGTCCATATTTATGTGTTACATAATCAATGACACGATCGCGTCCCTCGACACAAAAGTCAATATCAAAGTCAGGCATGGATACACGTTCTGGATTAAGAAATCGTTCAAACAGTAACTCATGAACAAGAGGGTCTAAATCGGTAATTTTTAAGGCATACGCGACCAAAGAACCCGCTCCTGAGCCTCGTCCAGGCCCCACAGGGATATTATTATTTTTTGCCCATTGGATAAAATCAGATACAATGAGAAAATAGCCGGCAAATCCCATGCGATGAATGACATCAAGCTCTTTTTTTAGGCGCTCAAAGTAGGGTTCTTTCTCACTAATGTTTTGAGCCTCAAATCTTTCTTCCAATCCCTTCTCTGACATTTGGGTTAAATAATCATTCACAGAGGTTGATTCAGGAACAGGAAAGTTGGGCAGAGACACTTTGCCAAGCTCTAAAATCCAATTGCACCGTTGAGTAAGCTCTACAGCATTCTCAATTGCTTCGGGATAATCCTGAAATAACGTCTGCATTTCTGCAGGTGTTCTTAAGTATTGTTTAGAAGAATAACGTTGTCGTTGACGTTCATTTTGAGCAATATCTTCTAATGTTTTGCCTTCGTAGATACAAACACGAGCCTCGTGAGCTTCAAAATCACTCTCATCAAGGAAGCGAATATCATTTGTCGCAATGAGTGGAAGATTTTTTTGCTGAGCTAGAGTCGCAGCTAGGCGACAATAGCTTTCCTGATTAGGCTTTTCTACGCGTTGTAACTCTATATAAAAACGATTTGGAAATAATTGCGACCAAAAAGCTAAACGCTCTTCAGCCAAATTCATCTTGTTGTTTAAAATGGCTTGGCCTATATCTCCTTGAAGCCCCCCTGATAAAACAATCAATCCCTCTGCGTATAAGGGTACCCATTCGTATTTAACCCAAGGACCTCGCTCATCTTGATTTTCAGTGTAAGCACGAGAAAGCATCTGTGTCAGATGGCGGTATCCTGTTTCATTTTGGCATAAAAAAATGCAAGATGTTTCTTGAGATTCCTGGGTTTCCCGAAAAACAATCTCACATCCTAATATAGGTTTAATACTTGACGATAAAGCCGCTTTATAAAATTTAACTGCGGCAAAAAGATTCATTTTATCCGTCAATGCGACAGCCTTCATTCCTTTAGCTTTGACTTGTTTAACGAGTGCATCAATAGGAACAATGCCATCACACAATGAATATTCTGAATGAATACGAAAATGCGTGAATGACATCGTTAGAAATAAATGGCTAATAAAGCACTGACTGTATCTGCGCTACGCCCCGTCCCCGTTGTATTTGTTGTGGCTCCGATACCTGATGCATAATCAGAAGTAGAGTAATCCATATCATGTCTATATTCCAAAGATTCTACAGTATCTCGCCACCAGGAAACGTTCAACGTTGCACTGAAACGCTGTTCAGGAATTTGTAACGCCAATGACTGACCTGACCAACCGTATCCCAGAGCCAAAGCTGCTGGCTTATGAAAGAATTTGAAAGTATATGCCCCTTCTGCCTGCAGTGCCATTGGTTGAGCTCCCTCACCGTTATAACTCATTGCAGAATCTGCAAAAGGCTTCATTGCAGAGACAAATTCCCCTATAAAGCTATAAGCTCCTGTATTGAATACACCATGGATATCATAACCTGGAGTTTGAGCAACTTCTTCTGTCGATGAATCGGCGCCAAATCCTCCAAATTGACCACTAGATGCTCCTGTACTTTGCATGCCTGTTGCATCACCTATATTACTTGTCAAGCTAACACCTAAGTTTCCATTTGTATCTTCATTTCCATACTGGTAAACCAAGTTTCCACCACCTGCTCCAGTACTATTTAATGTGGTGTCCGAGTTGTATGCATACAACGTACCAAAGAAACCATTATCTTCTACAGGCGCATATCCAACCATAGCAGCTCGGATTTGTGTTTTACCTAACACTGCCGTTAAAGGTCCTGAGACCATATAGGAAGAATACTGACCAAATGGCACATAAACTTGTCCAGCGGTTAAATAGAAAGGTGTTTTACTCAAATTACCAATATTAACAAAGGCCTTATCCACGGAAACACTAGAATTAGAGGTCACATCTCCACCTTGAGCCGGTGGCGCATTGGAATAAATAAAAGAAGCCAACCCTTCAACCCATGGATTCACGATGGCGGTTGTATCCAGCTCGGCTGTGTCTAAGGTCATATTTCCTTGAGCCGAATGCGTTTGAAATGAGTTACCATAGGTAAAGAGAGGCTGCAAGGTACCGCTTAACATCAAAATAGGCGTATTAGGCATAGGGTAACCTTCTTTGACATATTCTTGCTCAATCATATCGCGCTGTTCCATAATACGCAGATCCTGATTAATTTTTGACATTGCAATGACTAAATCAGAGCCGTCAAATGCTGGCCGTTGCCCTAAATAAGGAGAAGTTACAACTGGTGTCCCCGCGATGTAAGTCAAAATTTTTCCATTGGCTGTCAACGCTGTAGGATAATAACGAGACTGCGGACTAATTTCATCTTCTGCGCGATCTAAAGCATGAATAGTTAATGGTTCTTCAGGATAAGGAGCAGAAGCTTCCGGGGAAGCATCGGTATATTTTTGCGTTTCCTCTACTGCTAAAACAGGTGAAACAGATGTTGTTGCGACTGACTCATCTGGTTTTTGTGTCATTCCAGGTGCTTTAGGATTAGTCATTGAGGTGCTGACATGATCACTTGATTCTTTAGCTTTAGTTGATGCTGCTACCTGATGTGCTTGTTGCGTTTGCTTCAATTGCGCAATTTGCTGACGTAAAGCAATTAATTCTTTTTCTAATTCCTCTGTTTTAGCTGCTAATGCTAGCATAGCTTGCTGCTGATCAGATGGTAATGAAGTAGAGGAGGACTGTGTGTTGTCTTGCGCCATTGAATATGGCGTTACAAGACAAGTCAAAACGCCTACAGTTAAAGACGCTAACTTTAATCGTTGTTTCATAATGTAATTAATACTCAAAAAAATTCACCTCAATAACAGCCTTGTTGACATGAGGCAATACTTGCCTAAACACCAACCGCTTCATTGAATTCAAACAACTCCCGAATACAAAAGAAGCAAGCGAGTCGTAATTATCCTCTAAAAAAAAATTCAAAGTCAACTTTTTTTACTTAATTTCTTTTGGAAATACTCCCCCGTCATTCCGGCCATGGATTGGCCGGAATCCAGAGACATGGCGTTAACCTTCCTTGGCACTAAATCCTCGCCAATCCATGGCGAGGACGACGGAGAGCAAGTTATATTTTTTTCTTGACGCATTAGGTACTTTTTTGGTATAAATTCATTTTTTGTTACTCAAGTTTCAAGTCCAGAATGGAATTCATCCATCTTGAAGTTTTTGAACACTCGATAATTAACTTAAGTCTTTTTCAGGAGGCAATTGCAATGCAATCCAATAGTAAAATAGGTTTGGGATTATGGTCACTTATTTGCTTAGGCATCAGCTCAATTATTGGAAGCGGTTGGTTATTTTCAGCTTATAAAACAGCTCAAACTACTGCGGGAGGCGCTCTCTTTGCATGGATTATTGGCGGTTGCATTGTCCTTGTCATTGCTTTAGTTATTGCAGAAATTGCCACCCTTTATCCTAAACGAGACTTATTTGGCCGAACACTCGCGATTTCTCATAATAAAGACATGGGATATGTCACTGCCCTAGCCAACTGGTTTGGTATAGTTGCCACTATTCCTACCGAAGCGATGGCAACTATTCAATATCTTTCCAAGGCCTCTCCTTCTTGGAATGCTTATCTTTTCTCTCAAGGAGATCTTTCCTTGTTAGGTTTAGCTTTAGTTTCTGCACTTATTCTGATTTACGCTTTAGTCAATTTTTGGGGTGCTTCTCGTCTTGCTCGTTCTAATAATATTATTACTGTTTTCAAAGTCGCTGTACCTATTATCACAGCCATTACTATTCTTCTAACAGCCTTTCATCCAGGTAATTTTACTATTGAGGGCAATACCCTTTTACCTCATGGTGCCGGCAGCATTATGACCGCTATTATGACCGGAGGTATTATTTATGCATTCAATGGATTCCAAACCATTGCCAGTTTTTGTGCTGAAGCAAAAAATCCTAAAAGAGATATTCCTTTAGCGTTATGTATTGCTATTCTATTCTGTCTCGGTGTTTACCTATTACTTCAAAGCGCTTTTATTGGCGGCGTTCCATCCAATTTATTAGCTCAGGGCTGGACTAATCTTTCTTTTCAATCACCTATTGTTGAGCTTTCTTCTTTATTAGGCTTAAATCTAATCAGTATTCTTCTTTATGCTGATGCTTGTGTAAGTCCATCAGGAACAGGTATTGTCTATGTAGGTGCCACGGGACGTATGCTTACCGCTATGGCTCAAGAAAAACAAGCCCCAGCATTTTTTGATCGTATTCATCCTATATTTAACTTCTCAAGACGTTCTCTTGCTTTCAACATCATGCTTTCTTTAATTTTATTATGGTTTTTTCGAAGCTGGGAATCATTAATGATTATTGTCAGTATGTTTCATACAGTTTCTTACCTGGCATGTCCTCTAGCCATGATGCGTTTAAGACTCACAGAACCGGAAAAAGAAAGACCCTTTAAATTGCCTTTCGCACATATTATTTGTCCAGCGATTTTTCTGTTCATTACCGTTTTATTTTGTTTGGCGCCAGAAAGAGATCTTATTTTGGTCACGACTGCTTTAGTTGTTTTCTACTGTGGATACATTTTTATTTCCAATCAAGCCAAGCTGTCCCAAATGATTCAAGCAGTCCGACGCAGCTATAGCATGGTATTATACTTTGTTGTATTAACTGGATTGGGCGCGCTAGGAAATCCTCAAGGCGACAGCTTAGAAATTATTTCAGGAACCGTATTTTATATTTTAATGTCTATTGCTAGCCTCATTTTTTATTACTGGATAGTATACGGTAATCTTCATGCACCGAGGGCAATTGAAACCTTAACATCTCCTGCTAATTTAGAGACTATTTGTAGAGGCGAATAACATTCGCCCCTACGGTAGATCGATTGTTTTGCTGAATAGCTATAAAAAAATAGAGCTAATTATGTTAAGTAGATGTCGAAAAAAACTTCCAATAATGCTCGGACTACTTGCCTTTTTAACAGCTTGCTCTAACAGTTCTTCTGAAGATGTTCATTCTAAAGACACCCTACGCATCGATGTCAGTGCTGAAATACCTACTTTAGATCCTCAACTCCAACAAGACACTTCATCTGCACGGGTTGCTTATGATTTATTTGCTGGTCTTGTCGATTTTGATCAACAAAATAATCCTATTCCTGGTATGGCTTACCATTGGAACATTGAACCCGATGGAAAAACTATCACTTTTCATCTACGAGCAAATTTAAAGTTTTCAGACGGAACTCCCATCACGGCCCATGATTTTGTTTATTCGTGGAAACGTTTAGTTAATCCTCAAACGGCTTCAGCTTACAACTATCTTCTTGAACATGTCGTCAATGGAAAAGCGATTATGCAAGGTAAAATGTCCTCTGAGTCATTAGGTGTTTCCGCGCCGAATGACGAGACATTTATTGTCAAGCTCTCTGAGCCAGATAATGCATTCATTGCTAAATGCACTTTACCCAATTTGGCTGTAGTTCCTTCCAAAATCATAGAAAAATATGGCACACATTGGACAGAACCTAGAAAAATGATTACCTCTGGAGCCTACCAATTAAAAGAACATGTGATATATGGATATATATTGGCCGACAAAAATCCTTATTATTATGATGCTGAACATGTATCCATTCCCCATATCAAATATTTTCCTTATGAGGATGCTAATACAGCCATTGCCAGTTATGAATCAGGAGGTTTAGACTTGACAGGCGATGCTGTTCCTATCAGTCGTTATAAAACGCTATTAAGGGAATACCCCTCTCAATTACACACTGTAAAACAAGAAGGAATCTATTATTACTCTTTCAATATTGCATTACCTAAACTCCAAGATATTCGTGTACGCCAAGCATTATCCATGGCAGTAGATCGAGAAATCATTTCTCAAGCTATTCTTGCTTCCCATCCTAAACCTCTTTACTCAGTTGTAACACCTACCATAGCTAATGGGCAATATGCGGACATTCAATACGCTTGGTCTAAAGAGCCCAGAAAGCAACAAATTGCTGAAGCGCAAAAATTATATAAAGACGCAGGTTATAGCCCCAATCATCCTTTAAAAGTTACTATTTCTTTTAATACCAGTGATGGCCATCAAACGCTTGCTTTAGCATTGGCATCCATGTGGCAAAAAATATTAGGTGTAGAAACCACCATACGTAACCAAGAATGGAAAACTTTCATCGACACCCGTCAAGAAGGAGATTTTATGATTGCTCGAGATGGTTGGGCCGCCGATTACAATACCATTAGTGCTTATTTGATGCTTTATGCCTGTCATAATCCTCAAAATCATTCTAATTATTGCGACAAACGTTATGACGAGTTTGTTGCTAAAGGTGATGCAGTTCTTGATCCTAAAGAACAAAACAAATACTATCATCAAGCCTTACAAATAGCCCTCGATGATTATATGATTATTCCAATGTATCAATACAATTATCAACGCTTAGTAAAACCATATGTTCACAACTATGATATTGATCATAATTATTTAAATCATGTGCAATCTAAGTGGATGTCTTTTTAAACCATGATAAAGTTTTTTTTAAAAAGACTACTAACAACCATTCCCACTCTCTTTTGCGTCATTACCATCGTTTTCTTTACAGTACATCTTGCGCCCGGTAATCCTTTTTCAGGCGAAAAAGCACTTTCACCAGAGGTCATGAAAACCATGTTACATCGTTTTCATCTCGATCTACCGATATGGCAACAATTTATTTTATACTTAAAAGGACTCTTACACGGTAGTTTTGGAGAATCCTATAAATTTCTAGGACAATCAGTCAATGATCTTATGTTCCCTGATAATATAGGAGGTTTTTGGGTTACTCTACACTTGGGGCTCTATGCTATGTCACTCGCCATTCCCTTAGGTATTATACTTGGTTTTTATGCGGGTCTGAACAAAGATTCTGTTTTTGACAAAACCATGATTACAGGTAACATCTTTTTTACTACTGTTCCTACTATGGTGACAGGCCCTTTACTTGTTTTATTTTTTTCTATTGTTTTAGGTTGGTTACCATCGAGCGGTTGGGGAAATGGCAATTTTACACATCTTTTTTTACCCGTTTCTGTATTAACTCTCAGTTTTATGCCAACCATTGCTTTTGTTGCTCGTGGCAGCATTGTTGACGTCTTACAAACTGATTTTATCCGCACGGCCCATGCCAAAGGTTTACCCACACGAAAAATTCTTTTTAAACATGCTTTACGCCCTGCTTTAATTCCAGTCATTTCATTACTTGGTCCTTTATTTGCAGGTATTTTCGCGGGAACAGTCGTAACCGAGCGAGTTTTTGCTTTACCTGGCCTTGGTGTTCTTACCACTAATGCCGCTATGAGTCGGGATTATAATTTAGTCATGGGCATTACTATTTTTGGTAGTTTCCTTACTATTATCTTCAATCTTTTAGTCGATTTATGTTATGGTTTTTTGGATCCTAAAATAAAGCAATCATGAATAAAATAGCAGAACAACAACTCAAAGGCTTTTTGCAACATCCTCTTGCCGTAGCAAGTTTAGGCATGTTGATTCTTTTAGCGCTTTTATGTGTTTTTGTACCGATGTTCAGCCAATCCAGCTACAGCTCGACTGATTTTGAACATATTCTTTCACCTCCTAATACACACTACTGGTTTGGCACCGATGGCTTAGGCCGAGACTTATGGGTGCGTTGTTTTATTGGCGGGCGTATCACCTTTGAAATTGCTCTATCAGCCACTTGCGTGGTTTTATTGGTTGGCGTTATCTATGGCGCAACGGCGGTATTTTTAGGAGGACGCATAGACAACTTAATGATGCGCGCCGTCGATGTTCTTTATGGTATCCCTTTCTTATTTTTTTGTATCTTATTACTCACCTTATTTGGACAAACAAAAGTTGTTTCTTTTATTGCTATTGCCGCCCTCGGTTGGTTAGATATGGCGCGTGTTGTTAGAGGGCAAACGTTAAATTTAAAGCAACGAGAGTTCATAGAAGCTGCCAAGCTCTGTGGCCTGAGCCGTATGAAAATCATCCGAAGGCACATCATTCCCAATTTACTAGGCATTGTCATTATTTACTCTGCTTTAACTATTCCCAGTATGGTAGTTTTATCCGCAGTTTTAAGCTTTTTTGGCTTAGGCATAGTAGAACCCATGACATCCTGGGGATTATTAATTAGTGATGGCGTGCAAAATTTAGATGCCTGGTGGCTTTTACTTTTCCCTGCTTGTCTCATGACGTTAACTTTATTATGTTTTGCGTTTTTAGCTAATGGTTTACGCGATGCTTTAGATCCTCGCTAACAAGAGAATACATATGGTACTTCAAGTTAATAATCTAAGTATTAATTACAAAACATCTTCTAAAAAAATATTTAAAGCCATCGATAATATTTCTTTCTCGATAAATCCAGGAGAAATACTCGGTATTGCCGGAGAATCAGGATCGGGTAAAAGTCAAACAGCCTTAGCTATTATGGGACTATTGCCACATAAGGCTACTACTCAAGGCTCTATCCGCTTTTTAAATCAAGAAATTATGGGATTGCCTTTAGAAAAACTCAACCGTATTCGCGGCAATCAAATCAGCATGATTTTTCAAGACCCAATGACTGCGTTAAATCCTTATTTAACCATTGCCTCTCAAATGACTGAAGTCTTAATGCTTCATCAAGGCAAAAGTTACCGTGATGCCTTGAAAATAGCCACAGACTTTTTAGATCTTACACGTATTCCTGAAGCCAACAATCGTATTCATCATTATCCGCATGAATTTTCTGGGGGCATGCGGCAACGTGTGATGATCGCTATGGGCCTCTTGTGCCATCCCAAATTACTTATTGCGGATGAACCAACAACTGCTTTAGATGTCACCACTCAAGCGCAAATTTTAAAAATTCTCAAAGATCTACAACGCGAATTTAATATGTCGATTTTAATCATTACACATGATTTAGGTGTTATGGCAAATATCGCCGATCGTGTGCAGATTTTCTATACTGGACAATTGGTTGAAAGCGGCTCAATCAAAAGTATTTTTTCTGCTCCTCAACATGATCACACAAAAACGTTATTAGACGCGGTTCGAATGACCGCCTTGTCTTCTCATCATTCCCCCAATGAATCAAGCAAAAAAAATATACTCGCGATTCATAACTTACACGTCCACTTTTCTTTTCCTCAAGGTTGGTTTCGTCCCACTCAAATTTTACATGCAGTAGATAATATCAGAGAT
>JAJZTL010000112.1 GCA_021848965.1 Pseudomonadota bacterium | reverse complement strand
ATAAAGTGCCTCATTCATAGATCTTCTCTTTTTATTTGTTTGTTATTTAGAAGAGAAGATCTTCTCAAATTAAAGGTAGTTTGCAACTACCTCGCTTCTATTAGACACAATTCTTTTAATACTCCCACATTGCCGGTTTCACCAGCGGTGGATGCCCCTATGGTATAACAAATAAAGAAATAGGCACTTTTAATGACTCATTAACCGATGCATCAGGTAATGTGGCACCGGATGCCAAGGCGCAATAAATTCATCCACAATACTAAATCCTGTCTTTTGATACACATGAACAGCTCTGGCATTGGTTTTTTCGGGATCAATGAATATTTCTGCCACATCAGAAAAATGGTCGGATAAAAACGTTTGAATGGTTGCCACTGCAATGCCTTTTCCGAGATAATCGGTATTACCTATAAAAATATCTAAGGTGATAACACTTCCTGTCTGCTGAGTATGGTTAGCATAAACGCTATCAGAGTGCTTATCCACATTTGATGTTAATAGATACACAAAAGGAATCTTACCATCATAACCTACCCAATGTTGGGTTAATGTGAGCGTGCGATCCGTTGTTTTATTTTGAGCAGAGTAATCAATCCATTTTTCTAAACCAGTTAGCGTACTTTGCAAGCCAACCCCATGAATCCACTCCGCAATATAATCTTGTTTTAACCAACGATGAATAAGATCGCGATGTATAGCATCCGCAGGTTTAAAGATAAGATTCATTGTTTGCTTTGTATTCAATAACTTTATGCTTCCATTGTTTTCATGTACGTATTCACATCTTCATCCACGCCAACTGAGTCAATAATAAGTGAAGCCACTTCTTCATATAAATGATCGCGTTCGGCATGTTGTTTATCCAGAAATGTTTTTAAATCAGGTATGGGTAGCAATGGAATTCTGCCGCCTTTCATCCGTTCCATTTGCGTTGCTGTTGAAACCTTTAAATAAATAACATATTCGGAAGACAACAGTTTTCTATTTTCTTCCGAACCAATAACCGATTCTTCCAACACCATGACAAAATGCTCTTTGGTTAAATGATGCTTGATGATTTCAGCTTCACATTGATTAAACGCTATCTCGCCTTGTTTGCCAATAATTTCAGATAAATGTCGCCCAATATAACGTTCTAGGCTAGGATTGCCATCAATTAATTCCCAACCCAATTTTTTAGCTAAGGCTTCCGTAAATAAAAATTTACCCGCGCCCATGTGTCCCACCACAAAAATACGTTTAGGTTTACTCATGTTTTAATGACCTCTTTTAGTAAAGCTAGATTTTACCACTTTCATTGACCTTTTGCGCTATCCAGACAAGATGTTCAGGCTGATCGTTTTCTCGAAGCAGTAGCTTAAAGCCATGTCGCTTCAATGTCTTTTCATAAAACTCCGGAGCTAAACTATAGAAAGATAGCGGCTGATTAAGCATATCACTGTTGGTTGCTTCGTATTCTCGATCACCCGTTGTAAATTCAAGTATACCATTGGGTTTGAGCCATGTGGAAAAACGCGCAATCATCTTTTCATGATAGTTTCGAGGAATATGAAAAAGACACCACCACTCAACAATAGCATCGTAACAGTCTTTCAAAATCACCGTACGCACATCACCATAAATGGCTTTCAGGGCAGGATGGTGTGCTTTTGCTATGTTTAATAATTTTTTCGAACCATCAACACCCGTGACTTGAAAACCTTTTTTCATCAAATACGCGGCAATAGGACAACCCGAGCCACAACCCACGTCTAAGATAGTCGCATGGGGTGTTAAATAACGGATCAGTTCATCCAAATATTTCTGCTCTTTATAAAAAGAGGTTCGCATGCCTGCAAAGCCTTCAGCAATGTGATCATAACGTTTGCCTTGATTGTCATTCATTATATCTGTATTTTAATCAGCTCTATCCAAAATAGAGCGCAATTTGATAAATGCTTTTTCTCTCAACTCAGGATTCATTTTGCGAATATTGATTAATTTCCACTGCAAAGCAGGCAAAGTTTCAATATTCGGTAACGCAAGCAAGTTCCAGTCTGGCTCGGCTTTTTTCATGGACAAAAGAAATTGTCGCTCATTGTCCGTGAGTTGCTCTTGAATGATTTCAATTAATTGCCGACGAGCTTCTTCCAGATCTTCATAAGAAATGAGAGCTTCTGTCATGCCTAAGAATTCTTTTTGATAAACCTCTCGTTGATCGAGTAAATTAGGGCTAAGCAATTCATTCATGGGTCGAGAGTGACTGGCTAAATACACCACAAACGCTTGTCGGATAGCATCGGTTACCCCTTCATTTTCAAGCAGGTATTTAATATCAAACAAATCTCTCGGATGTTGCCTGTCTAAAGCAGCGCATATTTTACCCGCATAAAGATCGGGCAGTGACACAATATTGGCTTTCTGAAATTGTAAAAAGGTTTCTTGCGCTAATGGTGATAACACTCTTTGCTCAGTGCCAAATACCGTACCGCGCAACACAAGATTAGGCTCTATTTTAACCGCTGTTTCAGCCTGAGCCACTAATAACTTGCTTAAATGTGAAGTGCCCTGTAAATATTTTTTGGTCACCTCATATCCTTGCTTTTCTATCCTCTCGGACATACTGGTCAATTGTTTTGTCATGTTTTCAAGGAAAACATTCCTTGGCTCTATGGGCAAATAAGCTAAATCAATATCAACCGATAGTCTCGGCATATTACGCACGAATAGATTAATCGCCGTGCCACCCTTAATCGCAAAACAATCAAATTGTTGCACAATAGGAAGCAGCTCTAGCAGTAAACTGACTTGGCGATAATAAGCACTATCCGTATTCATTCTGTTGACTCCAATTTAGGCACAGAAATTTTATATTTTGGATAATACTGACCTCCACCAGCAATCACGCGTTTTCCTTGACCCAGACTGACTTTGTCCATATTAAGATCATTTAACCAAGCATGATGATGGTACTCAGATAAATATAAAAACAAACGCTTTGCTTTAAAGGATTGGCAAGACTCCAGTAAAGATTGCACTAACAAAGGACGCGCGCGTCCTAGTTGTTCGATGAGTAAACTGGCTTCTTGAAAAGTCACTTCGTCCGGCACCAAAGAGCAAAGCTCAATCGCTGCACGTTCTGGTGTGGATACAGTAATTTCTTTATTGTCATACGTACGCGATATAACACCTAACGTCTCATTGTTTGTATCTTGAAACAATGCATGAGGATGAAAGCAAAACGTCTCTTTAAACAAACTATGATGAACCCACTGGGGTAGTTTTGTGCTAGAAGGCGCAAAGAGTTGTAATTGTTTCGATAGGTCTGCTGTTACATAATGGCCTTTTCCTAAAAGCTGCAAAGCTGTTTTTCCACCAATATGTACAGGCAAGTTACTTTGATTTCGCAATGTCGACAAAACGCCTTTCCAATCTACTTTATCCCCTACAAGAAAATAAGCACCTTTAGCTAAATGGTTCAACCATCCTGAATGAACATACCACCAAGCCAATTTAATAGATATGCCTTGAGCGCGAAGCCATTGCGTCGTTAGGATCTCGCCTCGGGGTGCCTTCTGTAGAAGAAGGTTTGTTTTTGATTGATTTTGTCTAGTCATGCTAGATATTATAATATAAAAATAAACTAATACAAAGTATATTTTTGAAATAATCTGTATTGTACAATACAGGAAACCAAGCTTATTATCTTAAATACTTTGCTTTAACCTGCTTCTTGGATTATCCAATAATTTCTTTCAAGACGGCCTGGGACTAAAGATCGCCTGAAAAAGTGCCAAGTTGAGAAAAGTACCGAATTAAAAAATATTTTTCATCCTTTTGCCTCTTTTTTGATAAAAAATCAGTCAATTTCGCTCAATAATTGAACATTTTTACCGAGACCAACCGGTATAGGAACTTTTTAAAAGTCCTTGTTTTTCGATTGTCGAACAACCCAATAGCATCAATGCTTGCAGCTATTTTTTTTGATTGAAAAAAGCCTCAACTTGGCACTTTTTCAGGCGATCTTTAGTCCCAGGCCTTATCCATTGGATTTTTTGATGCGTCAGGGAGACTGATTAATATTGAAGATATGGCACCCAGTTCAACACAGTTGTATTTTTCAGCCGGCGATGCGGTCAGCGCATTGGAGTTGCCACGAGGCCAATTTGACAAGTTAGGATTAAATGTAGGTAGTCAGTTAGTAAAAATTGTGTGTAATGGGTAAGTGTCTAAAATTAACGTTTCCTGCTGCCACCTTTATGCTGTGATTGCTTTTGAGACAATGCGTGTGTTTCTTGAAATCCTGCTCGTTTAATGGGTGGCAGTAACATACAGATGGCTTGCTCCACATCGTGGTCATGGTGGAGTTGTTCTTTTACTTTATCCCATGAAGCTGTTTCATGGGATGGTTTGAAGTATTTTTTATCCATGAGTGATTTGATCTCAGCATCGTGATACAGCTCTACAGATTTTTTAGTGAGTTCCTTGAAATGCTCACTAACGATTTCTTTGGCTTTTTTAGCTTCATCGCGATTATCGCTAGCACGTGCTTCATAATGCGCCCATAGCAGTTGCTGTTGTTTTTTCTGAAGATCTGCATAATCGAGTAATTTTTCTTTGAGTGCGTCGGATAGTATCTTTTCTGATGTTGAGCTTTGAGGATGAAGCAATGCTTTTTGAGAAAGTGAAACAAGGCGCGGCTCTGAAATAATATCAAAAACCTGCTCCATAGAATCAGTGATCCCTTTGAACCCATCAATACTCGCACTTAAATAAACCTTTCTATCAATGGTATCCCAATGCAATTCATAACCGGCTTTTTGCGCTAAGCTTTCAGAAAAAGCGCGGAGTGTTCGACCATTTCCTTCACGGAAGGGATGAACCGCATTAATTTCATTGAAATAGTGCGCCATTCGCTCACAGAATGGTTTTTTTTCTAACCCTTGGAGATGTTGCTCTTTCTTTAATTGGTCAAATAATTTGTTGATTTCTTTATGGATAAAGCCAGACAAACAAAACAAGCTATCGCTTTTACTGATATCAACGGTTCTTTCTTGGCCGGCCCATGTGTAAATCTCGCCAAAAAAATGTCGGTGGACGGCTTTGAGATGATCAAAGTCTAAATTGCCTTGAGGTAGTGGATCGTGTTGTTTAAGAATGAAATTGGCCGACTCAATACGTTGAAGTTCCTCAGCATCCCGAATATCGAATCGATTAATTAACGTTTGTGTGCCAGGGTAAACGTAAGGATCAATCGGCATTATACGGCGTGTTTTAAGGAAACTGATTGGCGCATGGTTTTTTCAAGCGAACGTTTTTTCGCTTTTTCGACTTCTTTAGCAAAGAACTCTTCTCGTGAAATTTTCCCTGCATCCAGTAATTCAAGAGAATCCATCATGTCAGAAGGTACAGAAATATCCTCTAAACCTAATTCACTTAAGCCTTTATTGATATAATCATTTTTAAAAGATTTACGCTGTGGTAAATCTGGCAAAACAGCGAATGATGACATAAATAGCACCTCAATTTTTACTCTTTTTATTATAGCACAAACACCTAGTTGAAGCTAATATTTTCAATGATTTTTTGATGTTTTCAGTCTGTTTTTTTATAGAAAATTGGCGTAAGCTGCCTATTGATTTTAGCGATGTCGTCCACGTGATTGTTGGCGACTCATATTCATACTTGATATTTTTTGTCGCAATTTTTTAAAGAGGGGAGGCTTTGTTTCTTAGCTCAAAAATTGTCCAACTCTAGCCTCATCAACATGCACCCATGCTATCATCTTATTCATTAAAAATCATCTCATGAGCGCGAAAATTAATGCCAAACAAATATCCCCAGAA
>JAJZTL010000111.1 GCA_021848965.1 Pseudomonadota bacterium | reverse complement strand
AAAATTTACTATATATGGCGAATCATGTCAATCAGTAATGTATTATCTGAATTATTAAAAAAATATAATCTTAACGTTCTTGAATTAGAGCGACTTACAGGCGTTCCATCTAGTACTATTTACAGACTGTTAAAAGATAAAGATGGAAATCCCACAATAGAAGTTCTAAAAAAATTATCTTCTTTTTTTCAAATCACCGTCAGTCAATTAATTGGCGAAGATCCCTTTGGGTGCAAACAAATTCCATTAGTTCAACCATCCGATATATATTCTTTTATAAATTCAGCTCAAACTCGAAAAGATGAGCTGGATAGTGTTCCCATTGATTTCCCTTTAAGTGGTAAATGCTTTGCAACATTATCTCAAGATAATATGATGGAACCCTTTATCTTGGTAAATTCGATTGTCATCGTTGATCCGGAGCGTGACATTACTAATAAAGATTTTGTATTACTTATAAAAAGCAAGGATGATAAACCTATAATTAGGCAAGTTATTTCTGATGGGGATGATTTTTATTTAAAAATATTAAATTCTAATTTTCCTGTCGAATTAAAGAAAGTTGATCTTCAAAATTATACGTTTATTGGGGTTATCGTTCACTATAGAACCAATTTATTTGATTTTTGTCCCCCTAATTCAAATAGGGATTACGACGAGTTGGTTTATGATTTTAAAAAATAAAATAGGAATATTTTGAAGATTCAATTTTTTAAAAAATCACTTGAGTATTTTGCTAACATTGATAGAGGTGCCTACCTAGTTCTCATAGGTATGTTATATGCCACGATCTTTTTTTGTTCATTTGTTATGGGATATAAGACTGTCGATCTATATGGCAGAATTTTATGTTCTTCGGTATTTATATTCCCATTACTCTTTCCCATTAATGATTCAATCACAGAATTGCTTGGCGCAAAAGTAT
Organism: Pseudomonadota bacterium; assembly: GCA_021848965.1. GTDB lineage: Bacteria > Pseudomonadota > Gammaproteobacteria > Legionellales > Legionellaceae > CABHON01. The sequence goes on along the minus strand of JAJZTL010000111.1, from coordinate 4,905 downwards.
CATATTTAATGATTCTAGCTATAATTTTTTGTGAGTTTATGTTTAGTTTCATTACTCATGCTTTGGCAATCTTACCATCCCCCTCTCATTGGCAAAATCAGGAAATATATCCTTTACTCACTACTGGTTTCATTCATATAGCTATTGCCGACTCCATTTCTTTAGCAATTGGATTTTTTGCAAATACATATGTATTAGATAAATGGGGAATGAAATGGTTTGGATCGGGTTTTTTTAGAAGAAGTCTAGGTGCAACAGCGGTAGGAGAATTGCTTTTCACCATCTCTACTAATTTAATTACTTTTCATATGCTGAGTACAGCGAACCTTATGGATACAACAAATATTATTATTTCAGATTACATCTTAAAAATGGCATACTCTTTCATAATTTGTATCCCTAATGCCTATTTAGTTAGTTTAATAAAAAAACATATACAAAAAGAAGATACAATTAAAGATCGAAAAATTATCTCTCTTAACGAGATAAGAGTGAGGTATCGAACTTAATAACATTACTATTTTTACACTGATTACGAAGTCTATATTCTTGTTCTGCTTCATGACTACCGACAATATTACCTATGCAGGCACTATCTTCTGAATTAAATTTCTTTAACTTTTCTATGCTTGAGTAGATTTCTTTTGCAGGTTTTATATAAATTTTATTAGTTAGATCCTTATAAACGACTAGAGGTTCTTCAAGCTGTTCAGAAAACTGGTGTTTTATAAGAGAAAAATTTTTCTTAAATTTATTTTCTATAAGCCTTTTTTGGTTCTCAAGCATGACATCAATAATCCAATCATAATCCTTTTTTGAAAAACAATTTTTTGACCTGGCTTCCCTCAGTAACTCAATAGGATCTTTTTTCATGGGATGAACACTTTTATTTTCTATTTTTACCCAAAAAAAAATCAATCCTGTTTTTGGATCCTCATCATCCGACTCTATTTTAAATGCAGGAGATTTTATTTCCTTTATAATAGATGAAATTATACTTAATACTGACATTTGCTATACCAAATCCCTAATGCAAATTAATTATGAGCATGATCTCGCTCTATGGATTATAACATAATCAAATCGTATCTGTTCCTATACCACACAATATTTTGTAAAATATCATATTACTTTTAAATTTAAATTTTTTATGATTAGTCACATATATCGAAATCCTAATAAATACAGTAAAAACAATGCGCTTCAATATAATTTTGCTATGAAACTACTAAGCAAAATTTCATTTGATAATCAGTCCCGTGTATTAGACGTTGGATGTGGGGATGGAGTAATTACAAATGAAATTGCTGGAATTGTTCATGAAGGCTGTGTAATTGGAACTGATATTTCCGAGCAAATGATTGAGTTTGCTTCGAAGAAGTATGCAGATCAATATAACTTGCGTTTTTTAACCATGGATGCTAGCAAAAATATTTTTAGAGAACAATTTGACATTATTACTTCTTTTAACTGCCTACATTGGGTTAAAGATCAGCAAAATGCGCTATTTGGAATAGCAAAATCCGCAGTATATGGTGCTCAAATAGCTCTTCTTTTATCACATAAAAAATCATTATATCATCTGGTTCTAGATAAAATTTGCTCCAGTAGTAAATGGAAAGATTACTTTATTGATTTCATCAGCCCTCGTTCATTTTTTGATTCACTTGATTATAAGGAAATGGTTGTTAGATCAGGATTAGAACTGATTGAAATATCAGAAGAAGAAATGACTTATTCTTTCAAATCAAAAGAACACCTGAAAGATTTCTTCAGTGCCGCAGGATCTCAGATAAAACAAATTCCTGAAGCTAAAAAATCTGATTTTTTAAATGATTTTGTTGATGAATATCTAAAAGAAGCAAGTTTCTCCGAAGAAACCTTAATACCTGTTAGTTTTTGGTGTTTACAAGTTATAGCAACAAAACCAAAGCCAAAACCAAAGCCAAAACCAATGAAAACTTCTGAATTAGATAATCGATCAACACTTTTTTCAAAATTGTAACTTAAAAAGTCTATCAAGCTATTCAATGAGCAGAATTTTTACCTTTTTATTTTTGTAAATGTTAAAAAGTCTGTTTGTTGGATTTGCTCAATAATTTCTGAGTTTATTTGATATTTGACCCATCCGCCTCGACCAACTTTTTGATCAGCTCGAATTATTACGCCCGCACTAGTTAATCTAAATAACGTGTTTTTTAACGACTTAGGGTTTATTCCCGTTAAAGTTGCTATTGTTTCTAATGTCAATTCCTCCGTCATGTCTGATTTATTAATTCGTATATTTTTGTATAAGGCTATAACAATTTCGCGCTGATTACCTATGATTTTTGAAAAGCTTGTTAATAGTTTTTTTTCATGATTGTGCTGCTTAACGTTGGATTTTAAGCTTAATAGCTTGTCTGTAGTTATTTCAACTTCACCACGATCGTCTGTGAACCGTTTGTGAACCGTTTGTGAGCCATTAGAGAGGCTACTTAAATTTAATTTCGTAGGTTTATTCAACGGATCAGCAGTATTACTTTCACCATCTAAACTTGGATTAGTTTCAAATTGTTCGCTGTGAGTTCGCAAAGGGTTAAAGTCGTCAACAATAACTTGGCTTGAACTATTTGTGAACTGATTGTGAACCGTTTGTGTACCGTTATTTTCTTTATCAATATCATCAAAAAAGTGATTTTTTTTACCAGAGCTACTAGTTCTTTTATCCGGTAATTTCCTTTCTTGAGTATATAATTCAAAAGCTCCCTTTTTGATTGCCATTAGACAACCTCAAGTTCATTAGTTAAGTTTAATTCTACGAATTTATCTCTAGCTCCATTTATTCGCGCCCATTCTTCGGATATTAGGTGGTAATATTCTTCAGCTTGGGGCGAGCCCAAAGCATACTCTAGTATTGTTTGCTGTGACATTAATGCTTCCTCCCATTTTACAGATTTGCGTATGGGAGTTGTTATCATGTAATCAACATATCGCGTCAAGTATGTTGCATTAATTTGTTGGCTTAAAGAACTTCTCTCTAATGCAGTACTAAACATTATCAACTTCTGATCTATTAACTTCATTACTTCTTGGAAGTCCCAAATATTTTGCATATTAGTAGCAGAGGCATTATAGGCAAGTAAGGTACAACCTAAAGGCATTATCACAGCTGATGAAACTAAAATTGAGTTTTCTACTAAATGGTTCCAAGTAGGACTATTATCGAAAATTATCACATCATAATTTGATAAGTGTGGGATTAACTTATCTTGAAAAATATACTCACGACGTTTTTCATGGGTCATCCACTTGTTTAATTTTACCAAATCATGGGTTTCCGGAATAAAATCTAATGTTGGAAGAGAGGTTGGACGAATAATATCTTTTAACTGAGCATTCTCAACAAAGTAATGAAACAATCCTATTCCTTGTTCAAAATCATCCAGTCTATTTAGTTCTTGTTGAGGTATTATAATGTCTGTAACAGAACACTCTGGATCTAATCCTATTAGCAATACTTTCATTCCATTCAGCGCTAGAGTTCGTGCACGGTTGTAGCTGGTTGTTGTCTTATAAACACCACCTTTCTGCATATAGGTGCACAAAACTTTTTGTTGGATTGGCGGTTTTAAAAAACCAAAGCGCCTCCCTATTTCTGGAAGCTGTTCAAGTTTCCATATTCTAGTTGAAACTTTCCCTCTAGGTTCTCTTACGGCAACTGGTATTTCTCCTCGATCTTCTGCATTATATAGTGTTTGAATAGATTTAAATCTATTATCCATTTTGAATAGTTTACGAATATCTGAGTTAGTCCAGCTTGTTTGTTCCATTTTTTATGCCTTGTATGTTTTTTCTTATTAATAAGATAATAAACATACAATTACATGGCGTATCATTCAAGTCAACAAATGATAACAAAAAAAATAAAAAAATATTTTTTCATCTATACAACATATTTACTGTGGACTATTTGTGAACCATTTATCTAGTAATCATGTGAACCATTTGTGAACCTTTTCCTCATCAGATAGGAGCCTTTTAACTCCAAAAAAAACATTCAGAATGTGAACCATTTGTGAACCGTTAATCGACACAACTAAATCACTTTTTTTGAGCTATTAAACAACACGTATCTATAAAATGTGTACCAATTGTGAACCATTACCATCTGATTTATATGAATAATAAAATAATATCGTGAACCATTTGTGAACCATTAAGTGGTATATTACCAATAAACCTTTTAATAATATAAATAAATACGTGAACCATTTTTGATACATTTCCACAAGTTCAATTGATTAAATTAAGAAATAAATAAACTATTAAAATGGCAACCTTGTGAACCGTTTGTAAACCTTTTTAATACAGTTAGCATGAACCATTTGTGAACCAATAAAACACAAAAAACCTCTAATTTCAGATGGTTATGCATATAAGCGGGTATTGACGCGATTAATAAGAAAGGATAATTTTAAATTTTATTTATGCAAAAACAACTCATATTCAAATAAAAGAGGAATATCAAATGAAGAGAATTTACTAAAAGATACCAAAGAATACATCAGTTATGAAGAGCGCCAACTCTTCATAACCTTATCTCAACTAGCTTGGAACAAAGCTAAATACCAAAATATTCAAGGAAATTAGAGGTTCCATCGAATTTTTTGGATCCATCCACTGATTAGTTTAGCTTTGTTCCCCCAAAAAAACAATAAGATAAGGATATTATCTATGGGGAACTATTACTCAAATTTTTGTTTAAGACTCAAGCAACTAAAGCTGATTGCTTTAACTCTATATTGTTCACTGGTTATTCAATGCATGAACTCCATCACCGATAGTGGCTATTAAGGATAGCGTCCCATGCAAGAAAGTGCATTAGTGATAGGTAGCATGAATTTTATAGAGCAAACAACAGGC
>JAJZTL010000110.1 GCA_021848965.1 Pseudomonadota bacterium | reverse complement strand
ATCCAATAAATAATCCACGAATTATACCTCCCAATGCAAATCCTGTGATAATGACGACATTAGGCACCGGAGCTATGAGAATTTCTTCAATACTGCGATGAAATTTACTCATGAAAAAAGGAAAAACCGAGGCATTATAAGATTCCATAATCACAGACATCATAATTAATCCGGGGATCAAAAAAGACATATAGCTGTGGCCCGCCATCGCTGGAACTTTTGAACCAATAAAATGCCCAAAAATTAAAAAATATAAACTCATATTCATTAAGGGAGGAATGAGCGTTTGCCGCCATATCCGAATAATACGTTTGATTTCATAAACCACGATCCCTTTTAAAGCAATAAAATTTTTATTCATCTTTTACTCATCATGTTTCTGCTGAATAGTGTGTACAAAGATTTCTTCTAAACGATTGGTTTTATTTCGCAAGCTGGTGGCATAAATGTTTTGTTGCGAAAGCGCTTGAAATAAATCATTCAGTGTTTGTGTATGTTGAACATCGACTTCCAAAGTAACGGAATCTAACAGTCGGGTTGAAAAGCCTGAAAGAACAGGCGCATGTTCTTGTTTTTCTCGTAAATCTAATACTAGAGTTTCTTGATGTAATTTGGTTAATAAGGCCTTTTTATCCGCATCTTCTACAATGTCGCCACGATTAATAATCGCAATACGGTTACATAATTGCTCCGCTTCTTCAAGGTAATGTGTTGTCAGAATAATGGTGGTACCGTTTTGGTTTAACTGTTGTAAGAAATCCCACATTGAACGGCGAAGCTCTATATCGACACCTGCAGTAGGCTCATCAAGAATGAGCAAACGAGGCTGATGCACCAGTGCGCGGGCAATCATTAATCGGCGTTTCATTCCTCCTGAAAGTGCATTAGCCGGTGCGCGTCGTTTTTCCCAAAGCTCAACATCTTTGAGCACTTTTTCCACACGTTGTTTTGCCATTTTAGACGGTAAGCCATAGTAACAGGCCTGATAAAAAACAATATCTTCTGGCGTGTTGAAAGGATTGAAATTAAATTCTTGAGGAACAACCCCTAAATGAGATTTAACGCGGTTAGGATATTCATCAATTGAATCGCCAAATACGTGAATACTTCCGCTATCTTTTCGAACTAAAGAGCAAATGATGCTAATAGTGGTCGATTTTCCTGCGCCATTGGGTCCTAATAAGGCAAAAAAATCTTTTTCGTTCACATTTAAACTAATACCTTTCAGAGCAAGAAGGCCATTAGCATAAGTTTTTTTAAGGTTTTTAATTGAAAGTGCTAGCATAATTTTTTCATTATCCTTGAAAAAATTTAGGATTTCAACGTGAATATTCTAATCATCTTCTCGTCCCACTCCTAAAGCTGGGCAAGTGTTTGTATGAAGAGTTTCTGATAAACCTGCCGGAATGGTTGATGTTGCTCGAAAAGAGTGAAAGCCACAATACATCATGCCAACAGGAACAGCAGCTGCGACTAAAGTAGGTGGATCAAAGGCGCGAGCTGCTTGTGATCCGTGTTCAAGAGTAGCCTTCTGATCTAAAACAAGATCAGTATATTTTTGTGAGCCATCAAGTTGTTCTCTATCGAGGACTTGTTGGTAATAGGCATCAGCTTTTTCTGTCATGCTTGCAGCTTGATACAGCCAACCTAACTCAAAGCAGACTTCAGTGGAGTGAGGCGCAATTTCTATGGCTCTTAGTAATACAGCTTCTGCGTGTTTAAACTTTTCGGTTTTCTCTGTTTCTGAAGCATCAGAAATATCGCGTAACAATAATCGCGTATACTGACATAATATGGGAGCATGCTGTTCGGCATGTTCCTTTTTCTCGAGAGCTAAATCAACAAATATTTTGGCCAATCTCATCGCATTATCATAATCGCCTATGGAAATTCCTAAATCAATGATTCTTTCAAAAGCTACAAGATTGGTATAGTGGGTACTGTAACGTTCATTATCATATATAATATTGAAAATATTATGATAAAGCTCAAGAATTTCATAAAGAGGTGCACTTTCTTGAGATTTTTTTTCTGCCTCTTCTGATAAAGTAAAAATTAAAGGTCTGATGGATTGAGGTTGAATCTTTTTTAGCGCTTCTAAAAAAACATCCGATTTTTGCTTTAATGATTCTGCTATCATCATGCATTGATGATAAATTTCCTGTCTCGAAGTCTCCGCTATTTTTTCGTCAAACCCCTGAGACTCAATAGCTTTTTGATAATATTTGAGAGCTAAAGAATAGTGCTTATCAGTATAATTAAGCTGACCTAATATGAGATAAATATTAATTATTTCATGAGAAAGTATTTCTTCCCTTTTCTTACAAGGGAGTTTATCAAGATTTTCTAAACAGCTTAGAAAATATTTTTGAGTTTCAGCGCTGTAATATTTGGCTAAATTGCCAGAAAACGCAGATTGATAAGCGATATAATTTAAATAAGCTAATGCATAATTAAAATCGAAATCATCAGCAGGATAAATTGTTTGTATTTCACTCAAAATTTTTATACCTGCATCAGCAATTATTTGAATAGTTTGAGTCGCCTCAAGAGTCATACTTTCTGGATTAAATAAATGATCTGCGAGGCGTTGTAACGTCTTTGCACGTTCAAACTGCAGTCTACTATCAGAAAAGGAAAGAGGAACAATATTAGGAACAATGCCACGCCGAATTTTTTGTTGTATTTTTTCTATGCTGCGGGACGATTCTATCTCACATTCTTTTATTTTTTTCTCTAATAAAGTAATTTCCTTTTCAATGTCTTTAACTTTCTTTTTGTCTTTGCATAGGACCATACCCAGTTTATATTCTTCGCAAGCGCAACTTATTTCTTTCATAGAAGCGAAAAGATTTCCTCTTTGAAAACGTGCGGCTGATTTTTCTTCAGGGAGACAATTATTTTGCGTCTCCAATATCCAGTCAGAACTTGTATGAATTAACCTACTAAAAGTATGTTGATAATATTTAACATTTTTATTACTTTCATTAATAAGTTGTAAACACAAATCATTTCTTTGTAAAAGAAGAGAGGCATAAGATAAGCCTGTACCTTCTGAAAAACGCTCAATTTCTGTTGTTAATTGTTGAATGCGCGTTGTTAGTTCTATTTCCTTTGTTGTTGAATTTTTTAAAGAAACAGAATGAGCTTCTGAAATTTCTGAAGAATTTAATGGTGTTGGATCAGTAGTTAGCTCACTCACATTTTTTTGTGATTCTACGAGCGAAAAAATAGAGCGAGGATTGGGGAGAGAAAGAGGTGTGAACTCTGGTTTTATACCCAGAGCCATCCTTGCTAGAATTTTATGAGCAAAACCAGCGTTTTTTGCTTCATTGACGAGTTGGTAATGTTTTTCCGCCTCTACATCACTACCTAACAACTTACAATAATAGGCATAATTCCAGCGTATATGAATTTGTTTTATTGGGCTGTAGGTGGTTAAAAAGTCTTGATGCTCAAGAATTTTTTTCAGGATGAAGCACGTGTCATCGTGTTGCTCATTAGCTTGAGAAATTTTATAAATACTTTCTAAGCTGAAAATTGATGCTGTTTGAGCTAAATCCAAAGAACGCATTTGCTCAACCGTTCTTTTGCAAAGATCAATCATATATTGTTTATCTTCTGGAAAATGGTGAATGCCTATATCGTGTAATTGTTTAATCACTTCAAAAATTTGCATTTTTTCAGGAGTTTTCAGAATTTGTTCCGCTGCTTTTTTGAAATTTTCGTAAGTTAATTTTAGATTAGTTTCAGAATAGTTTTCAGCAAGTATAAGATAGACCTCTTGCAAATAATGATATTCTTCTAATAATGCTTTTTTGCTTTGCATGAGCACAAGACATGCTCTTATCGCAGCTTTATAATCAGGTATTTGTCTTATGTTTTCTAATTCTAGGGCAAGCTTTTCTTGTTCTGTTTGAGGCGTTCTTTCTGCTCCTGAATCTGTAGAACTTGGGGGGGCGGCTTCCTTTTTCTGAAATTTTTTGGGTAAATTTTCAGAGTTTTTTCTTCTAGTTGTCGATAAATTTGATATTGGAGCAAAAATGGCATCTAATGCAGATTGTTCTTTTTCAGTTAAAGTGCGCAATAAATTTAATTGTAGAAAAGTTTGATGAAGCAATTTCGCATTCTCTTCTCCCTCATGTGCTTTTTTTAATTCAAGTAGTCTGATACAAGCACCATTTTTTTCAGGAAAGTCTTCCGGAGTTAAAATGGCAGATTCTAAAAGTGAAGTCGAAGAGGCGTATTCTCGTGAAGTATTTTGCATAAACGCTTTGTCTGCGGCGAGTTTCCATTGAAAATATTTGACTCTTCCATGCTGAGGGCTAAGGGCTGTCGCTTCATGTACAAGACTTTCTGCCTTGGAAATATCTGTGTGTGTTAATATTGTTTGATCAAATATTGATGCCAATGAACTGCATAGTTGTTCAAATTTCTTTTTCTGAAAGAGTAATTTTTCTGCTTGTGTTTTTTCTAAAAGTAGAGTGAGTTGCATAGAGACATAATTGATTTCTTTTGCTTGTTCAAGTAGTGCGTCAATTTGATCTCTGTCTGTTTGATTTAAAGATTCTTTGGCATAAATTTTTTCACATTGATGGCAGATATTTTCAATTTCATATTCTTTAGCCTTCAACTGATAAAAACTAATTTTAGCTTCTAAAACATCGTTAAATAGTTGAATCAATTCTTGCGTATTTTCTTTTGACGCTATCCAGCCATTTTCAATATAGTGCTCTTGTAACACTATCTCTGGATTTAATAATTTTCCCTGTAAGCTATGAAGCTTAATTTTTATATCAGAAAGAATATGCTGAATTTTTTCTGCCGCCCTGATTTTTTCTTTCGAGTTATGTTCCTTTGATTCAAGAATATTATAGTAATCTCTTAGGTCTTCCATAACTATAAGAGTTGTAGTGTCTGAATAAAGAGACTCAATGATATCATTAAGAATAAATTCCTGATTTTCTAAAGAAAGGTTAATTTTTGGCATAATTCACTCGTAATATAAAAATAATTTTTTCGAATTCTACGGCATTTTACTTATGAAAATCTTAATTTCGTCTTTATGGAGCACGAAAAAGCAAAAATTCATGTTTCCTTAATAATATGTCAATATAATTTCAGACTCTTCTGGAATGAGAAAAATAAAAATGGTGAGAAAAACTCAAAAAGGAGCCAAAGCTGTCGTTAGTGCGGATAGACCTTTAGCGGGTAAGTATCGTCGTCGCACTCAACTACCAAAATATTTACGAGATGCTGATGTTGTCACATATTTTTCTACTAAAAAAAGGGTTATAAAAAAAGCGGTTAAACTGCCTGGACCAGATTTTTCTCCTGAAGAAACTAAAATTTCCGGGCACTACTATTTAAGTAGTAATGCAGACAAAATAAGGTTTTGTGCAGATTATTCAGCTATGCATCATTATCCTAAAAATAAACCACTAAAGTATAGAACAACAAACATTCCAGGGTTAGCTGCCATGGAAAAGAAATTCAAAATTGCGCCGGTTGCTGCTTTAGGTAATCCAGAAACAAGTGAGAAATCTTTTGGAATTTTTGCGACTCGTTCTATTTGGGTACCACCTCATACAAAAATGCCCATAGGTCGCTATTTAGGAAAAAAAATAGAAGCCGGCAAAGAATCTAAACAATCCAGTTTTGTGATGGAAGTATTAGATCCCGAGGTTGTGATAGATGCAGATTCGGAACGTAACTGGATTCCAATGATTAATGGTGCTTTATCTGAGCAAGCAGCCAATATATCTATAATCAACTTGGGAGACAATGCTCAGCAATCCCCTCATTTTTAAGAAATGAAAAGAAACTCTTTCCAGGCAGGTAACTGGGCTAGTAATGCTTCAAATGCATGCATTATTTTCTCCTTTTGCTCAGGCTTAAAATTAGGCCAATATT
>JAJZTL010000023.1 GCA_021848965.1 Pseudomonadota bacterium | reverse complement strand
TTCATTACTTGTGACTCAAGTGATTTCACGGGTCAAGAAAAACTTAAAACTTCATTTGTCTATTGGCAAAATTTTTGAGTTACGTACCATTCGCAAACTAGCCCAACATCTTTTAACATTACAACAAGAAATAGAAGAAAAACTAGCTTTGAAACACTCACCTGAACCTCATCGCGCACCGCTTTCTTACGCGCAAAAACAGATGTGGTTCTTTTATCAGTTAAATCCACTTTCTCATGCATACAATATTCCTACGCTGATTCGATTTAAACGTGCGCATCGTGAGTATTTATTAGCTACTCTTTATCATCTGATTGAACAAAATCTCATTTTTCGTACAGTCATTGATAATACTGGGGAAGAACCCATTCAAGTAGTTTTACCCAAGCTAGAGTTCCGTATTCCTCTGTATGATTCTCTAGAGGTATTTGAACAAAAAATCTCGCAATGGGATAAACATCCCTTTGATTTAGTCAATGGTCCCATTTTTCATTTTGCTTTAGCACAAGACGAGACTGATTTACTTCTCTACTTCAACATTCATCACATTGCCTTCGACGGCTGGTCCACCGATATTTTCATGCAACAACTCATTTCAGCTTATAGCGCATTAGAAAATCACCAACCTTTGCCCACATGGAAAACAGAATATCAATACGTCGACTATGCCTACTCACAAAATCAATGGCTTAACAATCATTACATGGATGATCAACTCGCCTTCTGGCAACACTTCTTGCAAGGGGCACAAACTACATTAGACTTACCGACTGATTTTCCCTATCCGCAACAACAAACTTTTGAGGGAAATAACATTGGATTTACGCTCCCCCCCTCATTAGTGGATGCTCTTAAATTATTGACGACCGAGAACCAAACAACATTATTCGCCATCACTTTATCGGCTTTTTTTGCTCTGTTATATCGTTACACAAAGCAGCAAGATATTCTTATTGGCGTTCCCATCGCAGGACGTTATCAATCAGCTCTTGAACCCATCATGGGCTTTTTCGTTAACGAATCTATTTACCGTCAGCAATTATCCAATACGCAAACTTTTCGCGATCTTTTAAGGTCTGTTCAGAAAAATGCAATAGATGCTGCTGAAAATCAAATGGTTCCCTTCAATGAAATTCTTGATAAGCTAAATATTTTGGTAGATCCAAAGAAAAATCCTTTGTTTCAAGTCTTATTTGATTATCAAACCGCAACAGTTTCAATCAATAATGAAAATAAAACAAACATACAGTATGCTTTTGAAGAGCGCGTAATGCGCATTGCGAAATTAGATATCGCTCTTTCTTTGATTGAGATGCCTGACGGATCTATGCGGGGCAATGTTGAATACCGTACCGATTTATTTACCGAACTCAGTATTCAACATTTATGCACACATTACCAAAATTTATTGCACGAAATAATCCTTGATCCCGATGCATTTCTGATTTCGTATCGCATTTTATCTGAACCTGAGTATCAGTTATTAGTGAACACCTGGCCTTATGGCGAAAAACTCCCTACACCTGAAAAAACTGTTTTGGAGATGATTGAAGAAGCCGCTAAAAAATATGCAGCTTTGCCTGCATTAGTGTTTCAAGAGCAAACATTAACCTATGCAAAATTTTGGAAAAGGGTAGAGATATTAGCGAAAACAATTCAAGATAAAATCCCCCCTACTCCCCTTTGTAAAGGGGGGATTTTATCGCCAGCAAAAAATCAGACACCCATCATTGGCCTTCTCATGCCTCGCGGCCTTGAAATGGTCATTGCCATGTGCGCCATTTGGAAAGCAGGTGCTGCTTTCTTACCGCTCGACGCCGATTATCCCGACGATCGTTTACGTTACATGCAAAAAGATTCCAACATCCACTTAATTATCAGTGTGTCCACATTAAAAGAAAAACAGGCAATTTTTGATAAAAATATTGTATTTGTGCAGGCAGATAACGTGGGTGAATATTATTCGCCCCTAAAGTCATCTTGCTCAAATAAAATGGATGATCTCGCCTATATCATTTACACTTCTGGCTCAACAGGGAATCCAAAGGGCGTAATGGTTGAGCATGCGGGATTAAGCAATTTAGTGTCAATTTTCTCTAAAAGTTATAACTTACAATTGGGCGCTAGAGTCTCACAATTTTTGTCTATCAATTTTGATGCGTCACTCAGCGAAATTTTCCCGACACTCTCAGTAGGTGCCTGTCTTTATATTATTGATAACGACACGCGATATTCTGTACTTGATTTACAGCATTACCTTACAACAAACAAAATTGAAGTTTTAGATATCCCTCCAGCATTATTAAGCCATGTTGAAAAAAAAGCCTGGCCCGAATTAAAAACAATCATTGTCGGTGGTGAAGTTTGTGACACTCAAGTATTGAACTATTGGCAATCCCATTGTCGCATCATCAATGCGTATGGGCCGACAGAAGCCACCATCATGGTGACAGAAAAACTTTATAGCTCAGACTCTTTAGCGCAAAATATTGGCCGTCCTATTCCTAATACCGAAATTTATATCCTAGACCAAGATTTTTATCCTGTTCCTACTGGGATTATAGGTGAAATATTGATTGGAGGTGTTAGTCTGGCCCGCGGTTATTTACATCGAGATGAGCTTACCCAAGAACGCTTTATCCGTCATCCATTCTCTCAAGATCCACAAGCACGCCTCTATCGTACAGGAGATTATGGTCGTTGGTTACCTAATGGTGAAATTGAATTTATCGGCCGCATGGATAGTCAAGTAAAAATACGAGGCTATCGTATAGAAATAGGCGAAATTGAAACTTTACTCAACGCTTATCCTGGCATAAAACAAGCAGTTATTATTGCTAAAAAGGAACAACAATGTTTAGTCGCTTATTTTGCAGCCTCAGAAAATCATCTCATTGACAATGATGAATTAAAAACCTATTTATCAGGGAAACTACCAGAATATATGATTCCCGCGGCTTTTATTGGACTCGATGCTTTACCCATTAATTTAAGCGGAAAAATTGATCGAAAATTATTACAAGCGAAAGATTTTCGGCTGGCTAAACATGTTAAAAAGATTGTTAATCCTCGAAGTATTCAAGAACGTCAGCTTTGGAACATTTGGAAAGAAGTTTTAAATCTTGAAAAACTTAGTGTTGGGGACTCTTTCTTTGATTTAGGCGGACATTCTTTATTGGCATCCAAAGTCTCTTCACGATTTAAAGCAACGTATCAAAAAGAATGTCCTGTTTCAATTATTTTTCAACATAAAACGATTGCAGCGATTATAACGCATTTAAATGATAATATTGATCAAAAAGCTCTGATGCTTGCCGATATTGAGCAAGCCAAAAAGGATTTAAAATTAATACACGGTGATTATGTTTACCCGCCTAAAACAATACTCCTGACAGGCGCCAACGGATTTTTGGGTGTCCATCTTTTAGAAACATTGCTTAACGAAACTGATGCTGTCGTCATTTGTCTCATTCGTGCTCGCACTAAAAAACTATTACAGCCAAAAATCATTGATGTCTTAAAACAGTTTAATCTTGAATCATTATCCCATCATCCGCGTATTGAATGGATGAAAGGGGATTTAAGTCAACCTAGGCTAGGATTAAATGCAAAAACTTATGCTCGCTTAACTAAAACTGTCGACAGTATTTATCACTGCGGCACTTGGGTTAATCACGTTTTAAACTATCAAAATCTGCGTGACACAAATGTTGAAAGCACTATTACTTTGTTAGATATAACCACCACACATCACTTGAAAAAGTTTAATTATATTTCAACTAGCAGCGTGCAGCAGATTATTGAAAATGCGAACGGATTAGAACATGCTGGCGGCTATCTACAAACAAAATGGGTCAGTGAACAAATTTTAGAGCATGCAGAAAAATTAGGCATTCCAGTGCAAATTTTCAGGCCTGGTAATATTACCGGACACTCGAAAACGGGTGCTTGTATTGCGGAAAATAATCATGCTTTGTCTCTCGTCAAATCCTGTATTCAACTCGGTATTGCACCTGATTGGATTTTCCCCACAGAAATGATGCCTGTAGATTACGTGAGTGCAGCTATTGTGAAATGGTCATTCAATAAAACACATGCCACTTTATACTCACAGCAATTGAATTTTCAGCGAGAAAAAAATCGAATAGACTTAAGCAATATTTACTCTTTACCTTGGAAAACCTACATTGAATATTTAAATGGATTAGGTTTTAAAATAAAAATCGTTCCATTTATTGAGTGGCAAAAGTTATTAAAAAACCTGAGCGAAGACAATGCTTTATTTCCTTTTAAACACTTTTACACTGAAATTCCCCCTGAGGATGTCACGATTTCATCCGAAGTACCTACACATGAGGACATGTTAAAACCTATTGGATTAACTTATCCGCAAGACTATCACTACCTTATTAATCTCTACTGGACTTATTTGAGAAAAACTGGATTTTTAATGGTATAATAATCTAATGAATAATCAACAAACACAACGACTCATTCAAGAAAATCTAGAAAACTGTTGGCGCGCTTTAGCTAAAACAGGATATTTAACTCTGCAAAACAACAATGCAGCCATTTATATGGATTCAGGAACGCCTGAAGCATTGTTAAATAGTGTTATTCGTTTCTGCCCTACTGAAAAAAATTTAGAGCAAGAAATTCAAAAAATAGAGCAATTCTATAAAATTAAGAACCTTCCTTTTTGTTGGTGGATTCCGCAAAATGAATTATTTAATCACATTAATAGAAAACTGTTTGGAAGGGGGTTTAGACAAACCATGGAATGCAAAGGAATGGCATTAGACTTTTCAAGTCTTCCCTTAGAATGTGCTTTGCCTGATAACATTCACATCGTTCAAGCCACCACACCAGAACAATTATCTGATTGGATAGGCGCACTCCGTATTGCTTTTGATATGGATGAAGATGCAGCTCTTTGGTATAAAAATATGTTTGCCCAATTAAAGTCTGAACTTATGCCTTGCTATGTTGCTTATTGTGGTGATCAACCGGTATCCAGTTTGACCTTATTTTTAGACAAAAAATCCGCCAGTTTTTACAATGTAGGCACAATACCTGATTTTCGGCATCAAGGATTAACCACTGCTATGACTTTTTATTGTCTAGAGATTGCTCGCCAAAAAGGATATACATGGGCAACACTTCAGGCAAATCCCAACAGCGTACGATTATATACTCGTATGGGATTTAAGACTTACATTGATTATCGATTATATTTTAAATGATAAACAAATTTTTTAAAAAGGTTTCATTTTATAACATAAAACTGACATCCCACAGAAAATTTTCAGGACTACCTTCGTCTTTTAAAGAGATTGTTAAACAAAAAAAATAAAGGTAGCATATAAGATTTTATGAATTAAGGGCCGGCCTGAGATTAAGGCGGTTAAAATTATTGACAAGAAAACATGTATTAACAAAAATACTTTGTCTCTTATTTTTACCATTCTTGCTGAATGCAAAAATACTTTATGCGCAATTTCCTGTGCTATTGAAACACAAAGAAATAAAAAGTGTATTACATTATGAGCTACATGGTGTAAAAGGAAAAGTCAGAAAAAATATTCAAGCTCGATTATCCGTATTAATAAAATCATATCAAGGAAATACTAGCGCCAAGCAATATCAAGCATTTGTCCAACAAGCGCCAGAGCAAATACTTAAGGCAATGCAACCTTATGCGTATTATAAACCGCAGATACAAGCCTCTTTACTCAGTCCAGAAACACCAAATATGCATGCCGTCTTTAACATTGAACAAGGGCCACAGCTCCTTGTCACAAAACTGACCATTGTACTTGAGGGGCCAGGAAGAAATGAGCCTTTTTTTCAAAAAGTTGTGAAAAGTTTTCCATTGAAAGAAGGGGAGCCTTTATTAATTCAGAAATATAATCGTGGCAAACAAGCCTTTATGGATACAGCCACTCAAGAGGGTTATTTAAAAGCAGAAATGACCACTAGCGAGATTTTAGTCAATCTCGATCATTATACCAGTCAAATTACCCTTCGATTTAACACCGGAAAACGCTTTTATTTTGGTGACGTTACTTTTAGTAAAACGCCTTTCAATGAGGATTATTTACGTCGTTATATTCCATTTGCTCGGGGAGCCCCTTTTTCTCCGAATGAACTAACCGTCCTTCAAGATGATTTAAGTAGCAGTGAGCAGTTTAAGCAAATTACGGTATTGCCTGAGTATAATGATGTACAAAACCAGAGCGTTCCGGTTTTAGTAGAATTAACCCCAGCTCCTTCACAGTCTTATACTTTTGGTGCTGGATATGGCACAGATACCGGTGTACGCGGAACGGTGGGTTGGAATTTGCTTCGAGTCACTCCTTCCGGACATAAATTCCAGGCACTGATCCAAGCATCACAATTACAAGATAGTATCCAGGCGCAATACATTATTCCAGGACAACATCCAACTACCGAAGAATATGCCATAACAGGCAGTGTTTACAACTTAAACTATCCGGGAAGTCAAAGTAATGCCGCGCAGTTATCCGGGGCATATCGAACTCATGTAGGCGATTTTAATGCCGTTTATAGCCTCAATGCACTCTATGAACACTATACCATTGAACAAGATCCGAGCCAGAATGCCTTTGTACTTTATCCTAGTGCTAATTGGAAAAAACGCGTCGCTGACAATGCTATTTTCGCCAAAAATGGGTACAGTATTTCGTTTACAACTCAAGGAAGTGCTGAAGCTTTGGGTTCATCGGTTAGCTTTGCCCAAGCCGAGGCTGTTGGGAAATGGGCAAAAACCATTCGCCCGTTACATTCCCGGATTTATACCCGTGCTGACGTAGGGATGACATCAGTTAATGATATTAATAATTTACCCCCTTCTTTACAGTTTTATACTGGGGGCGCTCAAAGCGTTCGAGGTTACAGTTATCAAAGTTTAGGACCAGGCAAAGCACTCATTGCTGCCAGCGCTGAATGGCAACAAGAAGTAATCAAAAATGGCTACCTGACATTTTTTTATGATGCGGGTAATGCTTTTAATGGCGCTGTTCAATTAATGCGAAGTAGGGGCGCAGGTATTATGTGGGTCACACCCATTGGTCCATTGCATCTTTCAGTGGCTCAAGTTTTAGATGAGACACCCAATAATAGTAGTGGCTCTTGGCACGTTGTTTTCAGTATGGGGCCAGATTTATAATGTTTCGTTATTTTTTCAAACATTTACGTTTTATTGTTTTAGCCTTAATTACCTGTTTATTTGTTTTATTTTTTACTCAAACCGGATTATATATTTCTATTTATATTGCTCAAAAATTCACTCCAGGACAGTTATCGATTGAAAGAGCAGAAGGCTATTTGCTCGGCGATTTTTCATTATATCAATTACATTATAAAAACAGTGATATTGATATTAGGCTGGGGGTGATATCTCTCCAATGGATGTCTTCTGCATTGCTTCATCGTAAATTTAACATTCAATCATTGAATATTCATCAGATAAAAGCATTGGATCAAAATATTCAAAACATACAAATAACCGGTGACATTGGATTGCAAGACAACATTCCTCTTAACTTAAATATTGATGCATTAATCGATAAAGCAACCTGTGGAAAAATACAACTCAAAGGAAATACTCAAAAGTATAATTTTCATACCATTGTGATTAATCCTTTTGCCCTAAACATCGAAGGAAGTGTGCAAAACATCTTAGAAAATACACCACGATTTTCTCTCTTAGGCTCCTGGGATAACTTACCCTTAGATAAACTCACCTCTCAAAAAGTCACTTCAACGACAGGAACTGTCAATCTTTTAGGTGATTTTCATCAATTCCAAGCCCAATTAAATACCACTATCAACATGCCACATAAAAAAGTGTATCCTATCACTGCGGACGTTCGAGGAGACAATGACGACTTGAATGCAACAATAACATTGGCAACAAATTCAAATACGCAAAATATACTAACTCTTAATGGAAAATACAGCCCTGCTTTAAATCTTCACTGGGCACTCAATATACCCAGCATATCGAACCTGTCTGAAAATCTGGTTTCTGGAAATATTAAAGCGGATGGAAAAATTACAGGATTAACTAATGACACTAATTTCACTGTCAATCTGGAAGGCAACGAACTCAACTATCAAACTATCTCTTTGAAAAAAATTATTTCTCATCTAAAAGTACAGCATATTCAAACCAAAAAACTCTCATTGAATTTAGACACCCAACTTCAGCCCAATGGTTTGGTTTACACCAGCGACTTAGAAAAAACAGTTATTCCGCTTCAAAAAGCGGAAGCACATATTCAATTAAAAAATAATATTCTCAACACTCAAGTGGAATGGATTTTTGATGCAGCAAAACACTTTAAAGGAAACGTGACGATTAAACCACTTGATGTACAGACATTTGATATAAAGCATTTAAATCGGCAACATCTTTCAGGTGAATTATTATTCGCCATGAATAATCTCGATTTTTTAAACACTCCGACGTCTCAGCTGAAAAACATTCAAGGTTCATTACAAGCCAAATTTAAATTATCCGGCACATTAGCTCAGCCTCTTTGGGATGGAAATGCTCTTTTAAAGGCACGTGGCGAAATTCCAGACTTAGGGCTTGTACTTGATCCACTGAGTTTAGAATTAAAAAGCAATCCTAAAGATATGCATTTAACCGGAAAAATTATTTCCAATAATAAAACTTTATCGATCGCGGGTGAATCAAAATTTCCCTTCTTTGAATCATTTAAAGCAAAAATCACTGGCAATGATTTTCCTGTTATAAATACCAAAGAATATAAGATCAATGCCACACCGAATCTGCAAATTGAATGGACAAAAAAGCAAAACGAATCCGGAAAACTCACTATTAACGGCGCTATAGATATTCCATCAGCAAGAATTGAACCGTTAGAATTTACACAATCGGTTGAATTACCTGATGATGTGGTATTTGTCTCTGACAAAAAGAAAGAAACAGCGAGTGTTTTTGCTTTAGATACTCAAATTAATGTTCGCTTGGGGAAAGATGTTAAAATTAACACGCATGGAGTCACCGGCCGATTAACGGGAGAGGTCCTCGTCACAGATAAAAATAATACGGATACCACTGGAGAAGGTGAAATTAATATTGTTGATGGAAAATATGATGCCTATGGTCAAAAATTAGATATACAGACAGGAAAAGTAAGTTTTAGCGGAGGTCCGATTGATAATCCACAATTATTAGTACGTGCTGTACGGACATTCAATACAACCAGTACTTTATCTCCAATATCCAATAGTCCTATTCCCACGACAACCGCAGACATGCCAACAGCAACTCCGATAACTCAATTTAATCAAATGACTGTGGGCGTTGAAATTACAGGCAATATGAATAATCCTGTGATTCGTTTATTTTCTATTCCCTCAACCTTATCACAAGCAGATATTTTATCTTTCTTAATTCTTGGTAGACCCATGTCTCAAGCCTCCTCGGCAGATGGCGCATTACTGATGCGTGCTTTGTCTGCTCTTAATATGGGTACAGGTGATAGTAATCAAATTGCACAACAACTACAGCAAACTTTTGGTTTGGATGTTTTAGATGTCGAAACCTCTTCGCAATATAATCCATCACAAAATATGGTCACCAATTCAACATCATTAGTTATTGGAAAAAAACTCTCGACCAGACTGTTTGTGGATTACAGCATTGGCTTAATGCAAGGGACCAATATTTTAAGAATTAAATATTTATTACGACCCAATTGGACACTGCAAACGGAAACAGATGGCGCCAATGAAGGTGTGGATATTATTTATACAAAAACCAAAGATTAATGTTGAAAAAGCGAAGGAATTAATTGAATTTGCTTCAGAAAGTATGGAAAGAATAGTTTCACTAAAGACTAATGTTTCACGTGAAACATCAAACCTCAAGGGAATGCTTTATAAACGCTTGTACACATTTTAATAACGCATAATCAAGCCATCGATGATTTCCTAAAGGAGTTTTTTTGCGTGATAAATATCCCATATGTCCGCCTGTTTTTTCAATGTGTAATTGCGTTGAAGATGATAGCTGTACTTTCTTATAAATCTCATAAGGAACAAACGGATCATCTTGAGAGGTTAACAAAATAGTAGGCGTTTTAATATTTTTTAAATGAGAATAGGTTGAACATGTTTGATAATAATGTTGGGCATTTTTAAAACCCGAAGCAGGGGCTGTATAAATATCATCAAAATCACCTAATGTACTTAAACGAGGTAAAACCAGTTGTTGTGTTGAGTTATTTCTTTGATATTTTGCATTTACTGTTGCTTTCAGTCTATTCACAAAATGAAAATCATATATTTTATTTATTCCCCGCTGCAATTTCTCAATTGAGGCAGATAAATTAATTGGCGCATTGACGCTAATAGCATAATCTGGAAATACATTGCCCCGCATACCGGTTATTAACGTAAGTAAAGCATTGCCGCTCAATGAAAATCCAATCGCAATATGATATTTCGTGGGGTATTTTTTTCGCCCCCATTGCATGACCTCAGATATATCCTCTCCTCGACCAGAATGATAAGGGTGAATAGCCAATCCTGCTCCGCCTCCACAATCGCGATGATTTACGCGACAAACGGAATGCCCCAGCTCCGTAAAAATTTTCGCCATTCGTTCCATGTAGCTGGCTGAAGCATCTCCTGTCAAACCATGAAATAAGTAGATGATATAATTAGATTCACCTTGGTTAATCAACATTAATAATTGATCACCATCAGGTAATGTAATAAATTCTTCTTCGTATGAAAGAGTTTCTTTCTGACTAGAAGATAAAGCAAATCCTAAAATCGTTTGTAAATGCCCTCCCTGCGCCCATAAGGGCGATTTACAAGGTAATAAATTTAAATTAATCATGCTGTCATTTTAGGAGAACAAGATTCAAGCTTTAAATTGATATGCTTTTTCAAGTAAAACTTTAATATCTTTGTCATATTATATATATTATTTTTGTTAATATCTCTCAAAAAATCTCACCCTGTTTCACGTGAAACATTTTATTTTGAGTGACATTTAAAAGACTAGAAAATCCAGAAAAATATTGCGTTCCTGTAAAAACCATTTGCCCTGGAATCTCATTCAAATACTCTAACACCATGGATAAATGATGTTCATCAAACTCTGCTTGTAAATCATCAAATAAATAAACACATTTTTTATTGGCTATCTGTGATAACAATAATCCTTGCGCTAATTTAATAGCAACAATAACCAGTTTCTGTTGTCCACGTGAAAAAAAATCTTTGACCCACTGATGATCCCTCTTAATATAAATATCAGCTCGATGAGGACCATGATGCGTATAACCCATTTTTCGATCGCGCTCTTTATCTTTTTCTAAATAAATTTCCAATGGCTCATGATCCTCTTCCGTGTTTCCATGTCCCCAACCCTTAAAATAATGCATTGTCAAAGGAAATCCAAAAAAATGTGTGATAACTTTTTCAAAAAAAGGTAAAAACTGTTTGAAATAATTTAGACGCATTTGATGAATATCTTCCGCACAATCAGAAAGCATTTTATCCCAAGAATATGTTTTATGATTGCCTAAACGTAGCCAAGCATTTCGCTGCTTCAAAATGCGCTGATATTGAGCATAAACTTTAAAATAATCTTGTTTCACGTGAAACACTCCCCAATCTAAAATTTCGCGCCGAATTTTAGAACTAGAATCAATAATTTTAAATGAATCTGCATAGTACAATTGCAAAGGAAGATAATGCGCTAAAGAAGAACTTTGACGACATATTTGCTGATTAATATGGATTTGAGTATCTCCATCTTTATTCTTTTGGACCCCCATCTTTGCATCCACATCCTGATCAATAATATGTCCAAATACGGTAAGTTGCTCTTTTTCGTGATGAACTACTTTATTATATAAATGCGTACGAAAGGAGCGAGCCATTCCTAAAAGATAAATCGCCTCCAATAAACTTGTTTTGCCACTTCCATTAGGACCAATAAAAAAATTAATTCTTTCATCCAAATTCAATGAAACATTATGCAAATTTCGCACACCTTGAATGGATAAAGAAAAAATGGACATATTATTAATACATACTCAAAGCAGTTGTAGAGACGAGTATATTACATTTTTATAGGCATAACGACATATTGCACTTGCGAAACAACATCAGATTGAAATAATACTCCTGCATCAGGATTGGCACAGGATATTTTCACTTCAACCGAAGGTAGGTTATTTAAAATATCCATAATGTAATTAATATTAAAACTTGTTTCGAGCGGCTCGCCTTCCATTTTAATTTCCATTTCATCTTCTCCCGCTTCTTGTTCAAGATTATTCACAAAAATTTTTAAAGAAGATCCTGAGGCATTAAAGAAAACTCCTCGTTTTTTCTCATTGGCTAAAATGGAAACTCTCGATAGCATCTGTTTAAACAGATCACGCTCGATTTTTATCACCTTGTCTACATTTTTAGGAATAAAAACTTCGTAGTTAGGATACTCACAATTCAAACGATTGGTGACAAAGGTATAATTTCCACTATCGACATAAAAATGATTTTCAGAAACCATTAAATTGACCGATTCGCTCTCCATTAAATCTAAAAATTTCACCAGTTCCATAATACTTTTTCGCGGCAGCACAAGTCGAAAATCAGTAATACTATCTTTATTGGTTGCCATATCAATATCGATTTTACATACGGCTAGTCGATGACCATCCATTGCTGCTGTGGTTAATTGATTGTGTTTTTTTTCTAATAACAATCCATTTAAATACGTTCTAATGTCTTCTTGCATCATTGCAAAAGAAGTGGATTGCAAAAGATACTTTAAATCTTCCGTATTAATAGAAAGTTTCTCTTTATTTTTTTCTTTGCCTTCAAAAGCATAAATCGTTGGAAAATCTCCAGCGGGTAATGTTGCCAAAGAAAAACGACTTTTTCCTGATTGAATCAATAGTTTATTGTCTTTCTCTTTTAAAGAAATAACAGCTTTATCAGGTAAAGATCGACAAATATCTACCAATTTTTTTGCTTGTACCGTAATACATTCAGAGTCATCATTTTCTTTTGAAAGATTATCTTGCTTATATTGAACAACAATTTCTATTTCTGTATTCGTCGCCGTCAATGTAAGTACATCACGATTTATTTCCATCCATACATTGGACAAAATAGGCATAGTTGGCTTTTTTTCAGAAGTAGCACCTAATACCAGCAAAAGTAATTTTAAAAGTTTTTCTTTTTCAATAGATAATTGGAACATGATTTTTCCTCTACTTTGCCCTACGACGTCAACACACGTATAAAATATTTATAATCATCTGCAAATGCATTGTTTTCATTTAAAAGCTCTTTAATTTTCTTGCAAGCATGAATTACTGTTGTATGATCTCTACCACCAAATGCATCGCCAATTTCAGGCAAACTATGATTCGTTAACTCTTTCGCTAATGCCATAGCCATTTGCCGTGGTCTTGCCACAGAGCGGCTTCGTCTAATAGACAAGAGATCACTGGTTTTTATCTTATAATACTCTGCAACCGTTTTTTGAATATTTTCAATCGTTACCAGTTTATCTTGCAAAGCTAGCAAATCTCTTAATGCTTCTTGAATGAACTCAATTGTGACGGCTTTTCCTGTAAAATGTGCATTTGCGGCAACACGTCTTAAGGCACCCTCTAATTCTCGAACATTAGAGCGGATACGTTTTGCTATAAAAAACGCGGCCTCATAAGATAAATCAACTTTAAATTGTTCAGCCTTTGCCATAAGAATAGCCACTCTGGTTTCTAGCTCTGGTGGCTCGACAGCCACCGTTAATCCCCAACCAAAACGTGACTTAAGTCTTTCTTCTAAACCATTAATTTCTTTAGGGTATCTATCACAACTTAAAATAATTTGTTGTTGCCCTTCTAAAAGCGCATTAAATGTATGAAAAAACTCTTCTTGTGTGCGATCTTTTCCAGCAAAAAACTGGATATCGTCAATCAGCAAAATATTTAATGTACGATAAAATCGTTTAAAATCGTTAATCGTATTCGTTTGCAAAGCCTTAACCATATCAGCAACAAAACGTTCGGAATGCAAATAAAGCACTTTGGCTTCTGGATTATTTAATAAAACATGATTTCCAATAGCATGCATGAGGTGAGTTTTACCCAGACCAACTCCACCATAAATAAATAAAGGATTATAAGCATTTCCTGGATTTTCAGCGACTTGAAAAGAAGCAGCTCTTGCTAGTTGGTTTGAATTTCCTTCGACAAAACTTTCAAAAGTAAAATGTTTGTTAAGATTATGTTTTTTTTCAATAATGCCAGTAGATTTCACTTTCCTGTTGCTTTCTGCAACTTGTGTTTCATTCTGACTTTCTTCATTTTTTATAATTTTTTGTTCTATTTTCTGACGGCTAGAACCAATTTCAATGACTACATTATTAAAAGAATGTCCCGCTTGCTCTTCTAATATACTTTTTATTCTTGTATAAAAATTCTTTTTTACCCAATCTACAACAAAACGATTAGGTGCCAGCAATACAAAAATATCCCCTCGTGCTTCCGCTTGCAAAGGCCTCAACCAAGTATTAAATTGTTGGGCAGGAAATTCTAACTCCAATTTTTCCAGACATTTCTGCCACAAATCTAAAACCACATAAGCCTCTATAAAAAAGAAAAGTAAGCCGTTTAGTATACTCCTTTTAATTCTATTAGAAAAGTTTCTGATCTGGTTCAATACATGCTTTTTGGCAATACTTGCCATCAATTCACCGTAAACTTTCACACGTTTGACCATGAAAAGAAGGTATTAGTAATCGGCGATGCTGTATATGAGTTTACCCATCTATAGTAAGCAAAGAGGTAATTCCAAAAATGGGTTCAAAAAGCGTCTCATTAATTATACCGGTAAATAACTCATTATTTTTCTCATTAGTAAAAGAATATACCCAAACAACTTCAAATTTAGACGATGAAAGAAACATGCATTTTGAAGTTGTTTGGGTATATATGCTTACTTGTTAACAATTAATAAGAAAGCATTGAAAATACTAGACAAAACAAATAAAACTTTAAAAAAACTCATCTTTTTTATTTTAAGTTATTGATTTTTCTTAAAATAATAAATTTTGATTTTTTTTAACAATTTAATATTTAACTAGATTTGACAAAGCCTGCACTTAGTTTTTCATAAATCATCCACAAAGTTATCCACAGGTTTTGTAAAATAAGCTGTTAATAGAAATAGTAAACTATTGAGAGAAAACTGTGTTCAAATATGAATAACTATTGATTTATTTAGATATTTTAGAAAAATTATCTTAGTTTTAAAAAAGTTCACTAAAGATATTAACGTTTTATTCACCACAAAAGAAATCAATTAACTCATTAATTTTACAAATTTAAATAAAGTTAATAACAGAAAAGAGCGTTGTTAATAAATATAATAAGTTTAAAGATCTAATTTAATTTATGTTTATTAGCATTTACTTCTTACAATGTAACTGAAGAAAAGTGGTTAAAACAAAAATATGTAAGACTCAAATCTGTTAATAAAATGAATATAACGCTAAGCATAAACTGTAGTTAAAACTTGATAAGTATAAATGTATAAATAAATAATCTTTTTAATACCTAAGTAATACCAAGGATATGCATCGGATATAAACAATACAGAAAAATAATTAATCACATGATTTTTGTTAAAATAATATAATAATTCACAGACTCTTTGATTGCTAATAAATATAATAAAATAAATATTTTAAGTTTTTTTATATTATATTTAGCATAATAATTTTCTTTTTAAGTTGGCTTTTTTTTGGTAAGATTCGTCAACTTTATAAATACTCTAAATTTTAGTGTTTTTGTGAGATTAAATTTATGTCTTCCATGGTATCTTCAATGACAACTTCTTCTGATAAGACAACAACAGAAATAACGCCTCAAAATTTGTCTAAAAAAGCATGGATTGTTTGCCTGTCAGCAGCATTATTCTTTTTTTACGAATTTATTCAAATGCATATGTTCAATGCCATTAATGATGAGTTGAGAACAGCTTTTTCGGTCAATGCAACCCAGTTAGGAATACTGTCGAGCACTTATCTTTTTGGAGATGTTGCTTTATTGCTTCCTGCAGGAATGTTGTTAGATCGGTTTTCAACTAAATCTATTTTACTTATTGCTCTAGCTATTTGTATTGCAGGCACTGTAGGATTCTCGCTTACAAGCTCTTTTCCTCTTGCAGCTTTTTTTCATTTTATATCAGGTTGTGGAAATGCTTTTTGTTTTCTTGCTTGCATGATGCTAGTTTCACGTTGGTTTGAACCCAATCGACAAGCTTTTGTGGTAGGTTTTGTTGTTACAATGGCTTTTTTCGGCGGAGTGATTGCTCAAACCCCTTTGGCTTATTTGGCTGAGTGCGTTGGATGGCGTATGGCTTTAATTTATGATGGGTTATTAGGGTGTGTTTTTCTTGTTATTATTTATTTGAATGTTAAGGACTTCCCACAAAATTATGTATATTCAAATAAGACAGAGCGAAAAATATCTTTCATTAAAGGGTTAAAATGTGCATTAGCTAATCCTCAAAATAGCCTCGGTGGGCTTTATACGTGCTTACTAAATTTACCTATCATGGTACTAGATGCGGTATGGGGAGTGACTTATCTCAAAAAAATGCATGGTTTATCAGGAATGGAGGCGTCTAATGTAACAGCAATGATATTTTTTGGTAGCATGATTGCTTGTCCATTAGCGGGGTTTATTTCTGATCGCATGGAGCGAAGAAAAAAACCGATGATATGGGGTGCTATGCTATCTTTAATCGTTGTTTCTTTAGTTGTATTTGTTCCAGTTTGGAACTATGCTTCATTGCTGATTCTTTTCTTTTTGATAGGTTTTTTCACGAGCACACAAATTATTTCTTATCCTTTTGCTGCTGAAAGTAATGAATCTTCGGTTACTGGAACTGCTATAGGATTAGTTTCTTTGATTATTATGGGAGGAGCTGCAATAGCTCAAATCCTTTTTGGAAAACTATTAGATTTAAATTGGGATGGTTTGATGAGTGCTGGCCAGAAAGTTTATTCCGTTTCAGCTTATCATAATGCAATGCTAATGTTTCCTATTGCCATGGGAATAGGTCTCTTAGCGGCTTTGAGCATTAAAGAAACGTATTGCAAAAAAAGACTGGGGTAACTTTATTTGAAAAGCATCAAAAATTCTCCATGGGTAGTTTGTTTATCCGCCGCACTATTTTTCTTTTATGAATTTATTCAAAGTAATATGTTTAGCTCCATTGCAGCGGATGTCATGGCTGATTTTCATATCAATGCAGAAACATATAGCCAATTAAGTAGTATCTATTTTTTAGCAAACGTCATTTTCCTTTTTCCTGCTGGCGCCATATTAGATCGTTTTTCAACTAAACGTGTGATTCTTCTCTCTCTTGGTATATGCATATTTGGTACCTTTTTGTTTGCTCAATCTAGCTATTACTCCATCGCATTATGTTGTCGTTTTCTTACAGGGATTGGTAGTGCTTTTTGTTTTCTTGCATGTATTCGACTCGCATCTCGATGGTTTCCACAGAATAGATTAGCATTAGCAACAGGTGTTATCGTCACTTTTGCAATGACAGGTGGTATGATAGCTCAAACACCATTAACATTGCTCATTGAGCACTTTAATTGGCGAACAGCGATTACATTAGATGCGTTTTTAGGCATTATTATTTTCTTTGCTATTATAGCTTTCGTTAAGGATTATCCAGATCAGGTTGGGCGAATATTATTCACCCCTACAGACAATACTGTAGGGGCGAATAATATTCGCCCAACGATCAATCAAATGGGTGTATTAAAAAGCATGAAAGCAGCCTACTTTAGGCTAACAAATCTTTTATGTGCTTTTTATGCTAGTTTGATGAATATGCCAATTGTTGTTTTGGGAGCAATGGCAGGAGGAATTTATTTAACCCAAGCCTATCATCTTTCTCGAGAAGAGGCTTCTTACTCCATGAGTTTATTATTTTTTGGAACATTAGTAGGTTCTCCTTTAGTTGGCTATTTTTCTGATTATATTGAAAAAAAACGTTGTTTAATGATCGCAGGAAATTTACTTTCCTTAGTGGTAGTGCTGGTTTTATTTTATGTACCTTCTATGAGCATTTTTTCAGTATTATCTTTGTTTTTTTTATTAGGTTTTTTAACCAGTACTCAAATTCTTTCTTATCCCATGGTAGCTGAAAATAACTCTCATGAGTTGACTGCGACAGCAGTGAGTGTTGTTTCTATCATGACACAGGGTGGCCCTATTTTATATCAAAATCTTTTTGGTCATTTACTGCAAATTCATTGGGATGGAACTATGGTAAGCGGTATTCCTTTTTACTCATTATCCAACTATCAATATGCTTTATGGATTATTCCCGCAGGTTTTATTATTGCATTAATTTCTGTTTTACTTTTAAAAGAAAAGGCTAGGTAATCGTAAATATGATAACTTCATACCTTTTAGAGACAGCCTTAAAAAGTGTATTAAAATCCAATGCAACTTTAGCTGGAAAGACTATTTTGATTACCTTATTACCTTTAAAAAAACATTGGAAAGTTATTTTTTTTCAGGATGATGTGTATTGTTATGATATTTCAGACAATGAAAAAGATACGGCAACAGCTAATTTAACTATTTCCGCAACACCACAAGCGCTAATGGCAATGTTGATTCGAGGAGAACGAACAGGGTTAAAACTAGAAGGTGATGTTGTTTTGGCACAAGCCTTGGAGCATTGTTTGAATGAATGTCCTAGCTTTGTTCAGGAAAAACTTGAAGACACCTCGTTTTATCCTATTACAGCATTATTTAAGAAAGGTTGTGAAAAAATACAAAAATTGTGTTCAAAAAGCCAGAGAACTTTGGCAGATTATTTACAAGAGGAGACCGATTGTTTACCTTTGCCCTCAGAAGTAAAGATTTTTTGTGATGAGGTAGATGAGCTAAAGTTGAGAGTTGATCGTATTGAAGCGCATATGTACTCAGAGCAAATCTCATGAAGAGAGTCATTTACTTTATTCGAATTTTTCATATTCAATATATTCTTGCGAAGCACGGTATTGATCGCATTATTTTTTCCACTCGATGGTTTAGCCCTTTTTTGTTTTTAACTTTTTTAAATCCTTGGAATTGGTTTCGTTCGGCTGATGAAAATCGAGGGGTTGCTATTCGTCGGGCATTGGAAGAGCTAGGACCTATTTTTGTTAAATTTGGTCAATTACTTTCCACTCGGTACGATTTATTACCTGAAGATATCATCGTAGAATTAACACGGTTACAAGATAATGTGCCGCCTTTCCCGAGTAGTGAAGCGCGCCTTATTATTGAAAATAATCTCAAAAAACCTATTGAAGAAATTTTTTCCACATTTGATAACGAGCCACTTGCAGCAGCGTCTATTGCTCAAATTCATACAGCCACGCTTCCTAATGAAAAATCGGTGGTTATAAAAATTTTAAGACCTAATATTCAAAAAAAAATCCAACAAGATATTAATTTACTTTATACTTTAGCAAGCATTGCAGAATGTAGTGCAGTATTTCGTCGCCTCAAACCTAAAGCGATTATTCGTGAATTTGAAACGAGTCTTTTAGATGAGTTAGATTTGCAACATGAAGCGGGTAATGCCTCTCAGCTTCGACGAAATTTTGCGCATTCATCTTTACTTTATATTCCAGAAGTTTGTTGGGAATACACAGGACACCAAGTAATGGTAATGGAACGCATTGATGGTATTCCGATTATTGATAAGGAAATGCTTTATGCCTACCAAATTAATCTTAAAAAACTTGCAGAAAATGGTTTAGATGTTTTCTTTACTCAAGTATTTCGTGATTCTTTTTTTCATGCAGATATGCATCCAGGAAATATCTTTGTTTCCAAAAAAAATCCGCATAATCCCCAATATATTTGTGTAGATTTTGGTATTGTAGGAACATTAACAGATAAGGATAAGCGCTATATTGCCGAAAATCTTTTAGCTTTTTTTAATCGAGACTATCGGCGTATTGCTGAGCTACACA
Source organism: Pseudomonadota bacterium (assembly GCA_021848965.1). Classification (GTDB taxonomy): domain Bacteria; phylum Pseudomonadota; class Gammaproteobacteria; order Legionellales; family Legionellaceae; genus CABHON01. The sequence continues at coordinate 9,268 of JAJZTL010000023.1, read as the reverse complement.
TAGAATCTAACTGGGTTGAAAGAAATATTCGTATTGAACGTTTTGAAAGCGACATTCGAGCATTATCAGAGCCCATTTTTGAAAAGCCCTTATGTGAAATATCTTTTGCTCATGTATTGCTTAATTTAATTCAGACTGCACGTTCTTTTCACATAAATATACAACCACAATTAATTTTACTTCAAAAAACATTATTATCTGTAGAAGGATTATCACGTTACTTATATCCAGAACTTGATTTGTGGGCAACAGCTAAACCTTTTTTACAAAAGTGGGTTAAAGAGCAAGTGGGCTTAAAAGCCTTTTGGCGTAGTACTCAAAAGCAATGGCCTTTTCTTGCGGAGCATTTACCCGAATTTCCTCGATTATTGCACCACTTTTTGCTGGCAAATACTCAGCAAAAACCAATAAGTGCTCATTTACCTCATGAAACGAAAAAGAATGTATCCTTACGTTTTATTTTTTGTTTTGTTGTTGGTGCTGTTTTAGGAGGTTGGGCTGCTCATGCATTTTTCTGAGCTATTCGTTGTTCTTATTGTTGTCTTACTCGTTTTTCCTCCAAAAAAATTACCGGAACTAGCTCAAACTTTGGGGCGTTTACTTCGTACTTTTCAGTCTTTTAAAAATCAATTATTTTCTGAAATCCAACCTATTGAAAAACATTTACAGCTAAAAGAAAATCAAGCGCGAGCAGAGAAAGCAGAGAAAGAGTAGTTTCTCTTGTATTGCATGATTAATTATTATATGAAAATACTAAATAGGGTAGCTCTGTATGAAAATCGCATTAGAAGAACATTTTATTACGCCAGAATTGCTTCCATATTGTCTAAAAGCAATGCCAAGAGTTTCTGAAGAGGGAAAGAAGCACATTGTTGATAGATTAAGTGATTTTCATGACACCAGAATTAGCATTATGGATCAAGCGGGCATTGATTTTTCCAGGGTGAACGCGTATAAATTCCAATAAAATCAAGGTTTGTAGGTGGTTTTTGTAGGGGCGGGTCTTGTGCCCGCCCGAAAATGCACAGTTTTTATCAATATTGGCGGGTAGGCACAAGACCTACCCCTACGTTTAGCGATTTCATTGGCAATTTGAACAAAAATTTTAATGTTTTATGTGCTAAAGGCCTTTATTTTACAAGAATTTAGACGCGTTAGCCCTGTTGATTTTTCTGTGTTGAGTATTTCAGGTCCAGGTGTACAAGCTGAAACCAATCCTAAAGTAGCTATTAAACTGGCTAAGCAATCTAATGATTTTCTAGCAAAAGAAATCTCTAAATGTCCTTCGCGTTTTGCCGGCTTTGCACACTTACCTATGCAATGCCCAGAAACAGCCGCTGATGAACTCGAACGATGCATTGTTGAGTTAGGTTTTTTAGGTTCTATGGTTAATGGACATACCAATGGAGTTTATTTAGACAATCCACAATATGATGTATTTTGGGAGCGTATGCAAGCACTTGATGTACCTCTTTATCTGCATCCAACGGATTCATTTATTAAGCCATATGTTCTAAACGAATGTGATGAACTAGAAAAATGCACATGGGAATGGAATTTTGAGACATCTACCCATTTTTTACGTTTGGTATATGCAGGAGTTTTTGATCGTTTTCCTGGATTAAAATTTGTTCTGGGACATATGGGAGAAATTTTGCCTTTTGAATTATGGCGTTTAGACAGTAGAACAGCGTTGATAGCTTCTACTATAAGACCACTAAAAATAAAACCCTCTGAATATTTAAAAAAGCATTTGTATGTTACAACCTCTGGACAATGTGATGATGCGCCATTAATTTGTTCTTTACTGAGTCTTGGTGATGATCATGTTCTTTTTTCAGCCGATTATCCTTATGAAGATTGCGTAGTTGCAACAAACTGGATTAATAAAGCAAATATATCAGAAAATGCGCGTCAAAAAATCTGTCATCTTAATGCAGAACAAATTTTATTAAAAAAGAAAAAATGATTCATTGATTGAAATCTATCGTAACTATTTTTCAATGATATGATTATCAATCACAAGCGCATCTAATCCTGAAGTAAAGAAAACAGATATTGCGTCTTCGACACTGTGAATAATTGGCTTACCCATGACGTTAAAGCTAGTATTGAGAATAAGAGGAACGCCTGTGATGCTGTAAAACGCCTTAATTAAATCGTAATAACGTTGATTCCAATCACGTTTTACGGTTTGTAAGCGTCCAGTACCATCCACATGAACAACCCCTGGTACTTTGTCGCGAACAGCCTGTTTAAATAACAATGTTCTTTCCATATAAGGTGATTCTTGATAGTCTTCAAAGTATTCCTCTCCAAACTCATGTAAAATTGAAGGAGCGAATGGTCTAAATTCCTCACGAAATTTTACTTTAGCATTCACTTTTTCTTTCACATCAGCGTACCTTGGATCTGCAATAATTGACCGATTGCCCAAAGCTCTTGGACCAAACTCTGCTCGACCTTGCGCCCACCCAATAATTTTACCTTCGCTCAGTAATTTTGCTGTTATCTGAGCAACTTCCTCAAATGTGTCTTTGGTTTGAATGTTTAAGCCACTAAATTGTTTTAAATAATCTAGCGATTTAGCTGACATCGTTGAACCAAGGTAAGGAAGCTGAATATCATCACGCTTTTCATAAGAATTATCGGCATAATAAGCAAGCTTTGCTGCGCCTACAGCATTTCCATCATCTCCGGGGGCAGAAAAAACATAAATCTGCTTGAATGGTGTTTGTTTACGAATCAAACCAACATAAGATGAGTTTAATGCGCATCCCCCTCCCAAAACTAGATTATCTGATGGGCAAATGGCATGTAAATTACATAACAATTGACTTAAATATTCTGTAAAAACATATTGACCTGTATAAGCAAAATCAGCAAATTCTATCGCCGGTTCTTCTTTCTTTCTCTGCATTCTTATACATTGCTTCAAAATAGAAAATGTTCTTTTGGAAACTTTAATATTGATGCCATCAATTTTAAAGCAGCCCTTTAAAATATCATAAAAGGTTGTATCGAGCTTTCCATAAGAAGCTAAGCCCATGACCTTCCATTCTTCTCCTTCCATTGGATTAAAACCGCACGCTTTACAGATAAACCAATAAAAAAGACCTAAACTGCCTGAATGAGGTGATCGAGAGGGTAATTTTTTGATATTTCCATTTTGAAAATGATAAAAACTAACGGAAGAATTTTGTCCGTTACCATCTATAATGGCACAAGCGGCTTCGTCATAAGAACAACTATAACAGGCAGAAGCCGCATGTGTTAAATGATGATCATAATAACGAAAAGAAGAAGGATTTTTAGTAAGATTATAATATTGATAGGCTAGATTCGTGCCTGCATGTTCATTAAAACCCGAATAGATTGCTTTTAACTCATGAAGAAAAGAAAAAAGAGGTATTTTTTTCTTTAAAAATTTTTCACCGAATGTTTTAACCCCTTCTCGATTGAATAAACGTATTAAATTTTGGTTTTTCTTTAAATATTTCTTTTCCCAGCTACAGGCAATTACTAACTCAAGAGTCAAATCGCAATGTTCTTCAATAAGTTTTTTAACGAAAAAAATATCATCCGCAGGGCTATGCCATGCACGTTTGTTTTGCAGATAACGTTCTGAGGCTTGAGCAAAAACAATTTCACCTTGAGAATTAAGAATACATATTGCTGGATCATGCGGCGTGATGGCAAGACCAATATAATTTTTTTTCATAATCATAATGAAGAGTACCTTGATAGAGAATCACCAGATTAATACATTTCAACAAAAAGTTCTATATCAATAAGAACAATGCCTGCGCCCCGACGGTGTCATAGCAAGGCTCAATTCAATATTTATATTTTTGTAATACGTATGAGTGAAAAACCTGTAAAAAAATTATTTTTTAGATAAAGTTTAAAAATATACGAGACTTCGTCCAAAACTTAATAATTTTGTTTTAATGATATTTGAAGGAACTAAAAATAAAGGGTATACTCGTCATTTTATTAACTTTATAAAACAATATTCGTCAATATATAGGTGAATCATAATGAGTTTGAAAGCAATTGAAGCAGGAAAAGATGTTCCACATTCCATTAATGTGATTATTGAAATCCCTATGCGTGGAGAGCCTGTGAAGTACGAGGTAGACAAAGCAACAGGTGCTTTATTTGTTGATCGTTTTATGTCCACCGCAATGTACTATCCAGCAAATTATGGATATATTCCTCAAACTTTATCTGAAGATGGAGATCCTGTAGACGTATTAGTGTTGACACCTATTCCTTTAGTCAGCGGCTCAGTCATTCGATGCCGCCCTATTGGTATGTTAAAAATGACAGATGAAGCGGGTGTGGATGCTAAATTATTGGCAGTTCCTTTAGATAAGATTGCGCCTATGTATCAATCTGTGCAAACACATGAAGATATTCCTTCACATATTTTGCAGGCAATTGAACATTTTTTTAATCATTATAAAGATTTAGAAAAAGGTAAATGGGTGAAAGTTGATGGTTGGGAGGGTCCAGAAGCAGCTAAGACTGAGATTTTGGATAGTGTAAAACGCTACAACACTGAAAAAGATTGATTTTCTATGAGCCAATTAAAGCAATATAAGCAATATAAGCAATATAAAAAATATTTTTTACATTACATTAAAAGCTTTTCTCTTTGGGAGCTTTTATGTGGTTTGAAGTTGACTGGAAAGTATTTTTTTAAGAAAAAAATCACTATTCAATTTCCTGAGGAACACACGCCTGTTTCTCCTCGTTTTCGAGGACTTTTGGCTTTGCGGCGTTACCCTAATGGAGAAGAACGATGCATTGCGTGTAAATTATGTGAGGCAGTTTGTCCTGCTTTAGCCATTACGATTGAAGCAGAGCCACGTGAAGATGGTTCGCGCAGAACAACACGCTATGATATTGATGTTTTCAAATGCATTAACTGTGGTTTATGCGAAGAATCTTGTCCGGTAGATTCAATTGTCGTTACGCCTATTCAACATTATCACTTTACTGAGCGTGGACAGAATATATTAACTAAAGAAAAACTATTGGCTATTGGTGACATGATGGAAGCAAAACTTGCTGCTGATCGTGCCGCTGATGCGCCTTATCGTTAGGATTACACATCATGATGCAAAGTACGTTTCAAGAGGGATTATTTCTTATATTAGCAACTATGGCGGTGTTATCTGCAGTGATGGTTGTGCTTTTGACTAATCCTGTACGTTGTGTTTTATCTTTAGTGGTAACGTTTATTTCGACCAGTGGGTTGTGGTTGTTGGCTCATGCCGAATTTCTTGGATTGATTTTGGTGCTGGTGTATGTGGGAGCCGTCATGACGCTCTTTCTCTTTGTTGTCATGATGCTGGATATGGAAAAATTATCAGGAAAGCGGTATTTCAAACGCTATCTTCCTCTAGGCTTAATAGTTGTTGCATTTTTAGTGGCGTTGTTGCTGTTAGCGATAAAACCCGAGCATTTTGGTGTATTACCTGCTGAAGCCAGTAGTGTTCCTAATTCAAAAAGCTTGGGACTATTGCTTTATACCAACTATGCTTATCCCCTTGAAATTGCTGCGGTCTTACTCTTTATAGCCATTGTTTCTGCCATTATTTTGGCACATAGACCGCCTCGTAATAGCAGAGTGCAAAAGCTCTTTGAACAATTAGCTGTGCATAAAGAAGATCGATTACGTATAGTGAAAATATCACCTAAAAATAATGAGACAAAAATATGATTCCTTTAGAGTATTATTTAATTTTTGGTGCAATTTTATTTGGATTAAGCTTAGTCGGTATCATGCTTAACCGAAAAAATATCATCCTATTATTGATGTGTATTGAGCTAATGTTATTAGCCGTTAACACTAATCTTGTTGCTTTTTCTGATTATTTTGGTGATGTCACCGGGCAAATTTTTGTGTTCTTTATTTTAACCGTAGCGGCGGCTGAAGCGGCAATTGGTTTAGCTATTGTCTTGTTATTCTTCCGTCAGCAAGGGACTATTGATGTTGATTCTATGCATGAGTTGAAGGGCTAAACAGATGAAAAATATTTGCTTGATTCTTGTATTAATGCCTTTATTGGGCTCTATTCTTTCCGGTTTTTTTAGAAAAGCACTCGGGCGAGCAGGAGCTCATTCCATTACTATTCTTTGTGTTGCTATCTCATTTTTATGTGCGCTTTACGTAGCAAAAACTATTCTTGTTGATGGTGGAGCCTCATTGAATGAAAATCTGTACACATGGGGCTCTGGCGGTGGATTTTTTCCTTATAGTTTTCATATTGGCTTTTTAATTGATCCATTAACGGCCATCATGTTAGTTGTTGTGACATTTGTTTCTCTTGCTGTACATATTTATAGTATGGGTTATATGGCTGAAGACGATGGGTATCAACGATTTTTTAGTTATATTTCTTTATTTACTTTTGCGATGCTCATGCTGGTGAGTTCGAATAATTTCTTGCAACTTTTCTTTGGCTGGGAAGGGGTTGGTTTAGTGTCCTATCTTCTCATTGGTTTTTGGTATCAGAAAGAAAGTGCGCTACAAGGGAGTTTAAAAGCATTTATCGTTAACAGAGTGGGTGATTTTGGTTTTGTTTTAGGTATTGGACTTTTGCTTGCTTATACGGGAACATTAGATTATTCACAAGTATTTGATAAAGTTCCTGTATTATCGGGGGAAAATATCACCCTTTTTGATCATCATTCATGGTCACTGGTTACCGTTATCTGTATTTTACTATTTGTCGGCGCTATGGGTAAATCGGCACAAGTTCCTTTGCATGTATGGCTTCCTGAGTCTATGGAAGGCCCAACACCCATTTCGGCGTTAATTCATGCTGCAACGATGGTGACAGCTGGTGTGTTCATGGTCGCTCGTATGTCTCCCCTGTTTGAGCAATCGACGACTGCTTTAACGTTTATTGCGGTGATTGGCGGCACAGGAGCAATGTTTACGGGGCTCTTAGGTGTGGTAATGAATGATATTAAGCGAGTTATTGCTTATTCTACTTTATCGCAGCTCGGTTATATGATGGTCGCTATGGGCGTTTCAGCTTATCCGGTGGGTATTTTCCACTTGGGAACTCATGCATGCTTTAAAGCAGTGCTTTTCTTGGCGGCAGGTTCTGTGATTATGGGAATGCATCATGAACAAGATATGAGAAAAATGGGTGGTTTATGGCGCATGATGCCAATTACTTACGCAACTTTCTTAATTGGAGGTTTAGCGTTGTGTGCAGTTCCGCCATTTGCAGGTTTTTATTCTAAAGATATGATTATTGATGCTGCAAGACTGTCAACTATTCCTGGCGCGCATTATGCCTATTATTGTGTTTTGTTGGGCGCATTTGTTACATCCTTATACACCTTCCGATCATTATTTATGACTTTTCATGGTAAACCAAGAATGGATGAGCACACACGCGAACATTTAAAAGAGTCTCCATGGACCGTTTGCTTACCACTTATTCTGTTAGCTATTCCATCGGTAGTAATAGGGTATATTTTATTCCCTCATTTTCTGTCAGCGCATAATATTTTAGGTTCAAGCGTGACCATTTCTTCAAGTCATCCCGCATGGTTCCATCTCATCGAAGAAGTGAGATCACCGGCAGCAATGGCTATTGATGCACTGTCAACACCAACCTTCTGGCTAGTTGTTGCAGGTTTTGTTACCGCTTGGATCTTCTATATATTAAAACCAGAATGGCCCGAAGTTATTGCCGCAAGATTCTCATGGATTTACCGCGTACTTATGCAAAAATATGGATTTGACTTATTTAATGACAAGGTGATTGTTCCATTAACGAAAGGTTTTGGTTTTCTTTTTTACCGTGCAGGTGATCAGAAAATTATTGATGGATTCATTGTGAATGGTTCAGCACGTGTCATTGAATGGAGCTCTTATTGTGCACGAAAATTACAGACTGGCTACCTCTATCATTATGCCACGGCGATGGTTTTGGGACTGTTAGCATTATTGTCTTGGTTGTTGTTGGGGTAGCTTATCATAACCAGCCAATCCGGATTAAACTTCTGGATTTTACTGGTTTAAAGAAATCAATAAATTAGACGCCCATATTTTTGATAAATGGGCGTCTAAAAATATAAGATAATACATTATTATTTTGCTGATTTTTTTGCTTTTGTGGGATGCACAACAGAAGTTGAATTAGGTGTTGTCACAGTAAAATTTACAGCACTACCGGGTAAATATGTTCGACTAATACTACCTCCAGAACTTCCTGTAATAGTAAAACCTGTTTTAAATCCGTTACGGGTATCTCCTTGTTGTATGGTTGCTGTTTTGCCACTACCGGTTGTAATAGTATTCCCCGAAACAGTTGCTGTTTTACCATTGCTGGTTGTTACAGAACTAATGCCGCCACCATTTTGATCTAGCCCCATTTTAATAGACACTAATTTGTTAGAATAACGAGAAAAACAAAGAGGTGTAAAAATGGTCAAACAAGTAAGAAAGTATACGAAGGAATTTAAAGAAGAAGCGATAAAACTCTGTTTAAAAACCGGTCATATAGCTAATACAGCAAAAGAATTAGGCATTCCTTGCGCGACATTAAGTGGATGGTTGTATGAACAAAAGAAGCAGGGTCCATTAGAGCAGCTGGACAAAGAGAGAGCAAAAGACATGGCCAGTCTGATTGAGGAAAATCGTCAATTACATAAGGCATTAGCGATAGCACGGGAGGAACGCGATATATTAAAAAAGGCGGCAGCATACTTTGCTCAACACCAGAAGTAAAGTATGCTTTTGTGAAAGAAAATCAATCTTATTTTAGTATTGGTCGGATGTGTCAAATGTTGTTATTAGAAAGAAGCGGTTACTATGCCTGGTTATGTAGACCTATAAGCAAACGAGCTTTATCAAACGCTGAATTAGATAAAAAAATTTTAGTTCTTTTCAAAACCCACCAGGGGCGTTATGGTTCAAAACGCTTGACGGAGGAATTACGTGCGACAGGAGAAAAGTGTAGTCGCAATCGTGTCGCAAAACGAATGAAACATTTAGGGCTGCGTGCTAAAGGAAAGAAAAAATTTAGGGTGACAACTGACTCTAATCATAGCCTAGCTGTTTCTCCTAATATTTTGAATCGGGAGTTTAGTGCTACGAAGCCTAATCAAAAATGGGTAGGTGATATCAGTTATAGTGTGCCCGGAGTTCAGGGCGAGCATAGATGCTCAAATGAACCACGAGTCTACCTGAAATATCCAGAGACTGACTTAAGGATAAGTCATTAACTGGAGCTAC
>JAJZTL010000109.1 GCA_021848965.1 Pseudomonadota bacterium | reverse complement strand
AATGGGAAAGCTGAACACAAAAGCCTTTCAGGGTTGCTTCATTAATTGGACAAGCTCTGCAATGAAGGTCGTTAAAGGCGACGTTGTTTCTATTGATGGTAAAACATTGAGAAGAAGTCATGACAGAACAAAAGAAAAATCGGCTATTCATATGGTGAGTGCTTGGAGTCATACTCATGGGCTTGTGCTTGGCCAAGAAAAAACGGAAGAAAAAAGCAATGAAATTACGGCTATTCCTGCCTTATTAGAAGTACTGGCGTTAAAAGGCTGCATTGTAACTCTCGATGCAATGGGCTGCCAAACAGAGATTGTTGAAAAAATTGTAGAAAAAAAGCGGATTATGTGATAGCAGTAAAAGGTAATCAACCCACAATGCATGAAGAAATAAGTGATTATTTTCAAACAGCCTATGCAGCGAATTTTAAATCAATTCCGCATGATTATCATAAGGAGCTAGATATGGGGCATGGTCGAGTCGAAAGTAGAGAATGTTGGAGCATTAAGGCCAATCAGCCTTATTTCACTAAAATGGATTATTGGAAAAATGTTAAAAGTGTTGTAATGGTTGTCACAGAGCGTGATGTAGGCGAGAAAAAAACACGAGAAACTCGTTATTTTCTTTCATCATTAGCCTCTGATGCAAAAACCGCTTTATCTACTATTCGACAACATTGGGGAATAGAAAATTCATTACACTGGGTATTGGATATGACGTTTAGAGAAGATGAGTCTCGTATTCGACAAGGTGTTGCAGCAGAAAATTTCGCGATGGTTCGACATATGGCATTAAATGTTTTAAAACGTGATAAAAGCATTGAAACTAGCATGGCCAGTAAAAAACGTATGGCTGCCTTTGATGATAAATTTAGGACAAAGCTTATTCGACAAGCATTTTAAACGCGGTTGCCCTGTGAAGATACGTTGCATATTGCGGAAAGAAAATACCAAAAATCACCCCGCATACAAGTGCGGTGATAGCTTTTTGCCATAAATGCATAAAATTTTTGACAGCATTATATACTGAATTTCCTTAATTTATTCTTATAAAGTACAATAAATATCCATTCTTTTTTTGTTCGGAGTTGTATATATGATGTCAGTTAAAAATAAAATTATATTTATTACGGGAGCTTCCAGTGGTATTGGAATGGCTTGTGCAAAAGAGTTTGCTGAGCTCGGTGCCAGGGTTATTATGAGTGCGCGCCGTGTTGAAAAAATGCAGCAAATGATTAATGAGTTAAACCTGCCTAAAGAAAATATTAAAATTATTGAATTAGATGTACGTAATCAAGAGAAAGTTGCGGAGGCAATTCAAGCATTACCTGAAGATTGGAAGAATATTGATATTCTTGTGAATAATGCAGGAGTAGCTCTTTCTTCAGATCTGCTTCAACATGGCAATCCTAAAAATTGGGACACGATGATTGATACGAATATTAAAGGTTTGTTGTATGTTACTCATGCGGTTTTACCTCAGATGGTGGAAAGGGATACTGGACACATTATTAATATTGGGTCCATTGCCGGCAAAGCTTGTTATGCAGGAGGTAATGTTTATGCGGCAACAAAACATGCGGTGAGAGCCATTAGCCAGTCATTGCGTCTTGATTTGATAGGAAAAAATATTCGAGTAAGTGAAGTACAACCTGGCGCGGTTGAAACAGAGTTTAGCATAGTACGTTGGAATAATGATAAAGATAAAGCAAAAGCATTTTATACCGGATTTTCTCCACTAACGGCAGAAGATATTGCTGATGCGGTTGTTTATTGTGCCACAAGAAAACCGCATGTTAATGTGGCTGAAATGTTGGTTATGCCAATAGCGCAAGCTTCAGTGACTCAAATTTATCGTTCGTGAAAAAATAGTATCTATATTAACTTCACCAATGTTGAAACAGGCGAGATTGAAGAGTTATAATTTCAAGTAGGCTGTTGGTTATAGTTCTTTAGTAGCCATGCTGTAAGCAAGTAACATTTTCGCGAGGTTCAACAATGATTATTCCAGTGGTGGAAGATATGGCAATTATTAAATATCTTGATGTTCTCGAGTACGTTAAAGGTTCAAGAAAAACTAAAACTCCTGATGAATTGGCAGAATATCAAGGCCGAAAAATAGAAACGGCCATTGAGACGGCTGTTCAGTATATGCACAGTGACAAGAAAGAGTTAGCAACAAAAGGTGATCTGCATGTTCTAAAAGGCGACGTACGCATTTTAAAAGGCGATGTGCATCTTTTAAAAGATGATGTGCGTGTTTTAAAAGATGATGTGCGTGTTTTAAAAGACGATGTGCGTGTTTTAAAAGACGATGTACATGATCTAAAAGATGATGTGAGCGTTTTAAAAAACGATGTATTTGTTCTAAAAGATGATGTACATGTTTTAAAAAATGATGTATGTGTTCTAAAAGGGGATGTACTTACTTTGAGCACGAGTCTTTCAACAACAAAAACTGAACTAAAGAATGAAATTCAAACAGTACGTAACGAACTTAAAGATGATATTAAAGATTTGCGTACTGAACTCAAAATTGACATTAAAGATTTACGTTATGACACATTGAAATTTGTTGTTTGGACAGGCGTTGCTGTGTTTATTGGGATAGCAGGAATGCTCTCTGGCTTGCTTGGAAAGGGATTTCATTGGTTTTAAAAACAAGATTCTATGTGAATATTGCCTAAAATACTTGATTAAATTTGGTGCGATTTTGTGTAGGGGCGAACAATATTCTCCCCTACACCTACAGCTACTGACAGGCCTCACAAGTTGGATCTAATATACTACAAGCTTTGACATTCGTATCTGTATCATCAATTTTCACGGCATTAAGAGCACCATCAGAAATTGTCGATTTCTCAGCATTAGTCGCACCTAAACTTCTGAGGTAATAAGTGGTTTTGAGTCCACGAATCCAGGCCATTTTATAGAGGGTATCTAACTTTTTACCGGAAGGCTCTGCCATATAAATATTTAATGATTGAGCTTGGTCAAGCCATTTTTGTCGACGTGAACCTGCTTCCACAAGCCATCTGGATTCCACTTCAAAGGCTGTAGCATAAAGTGTTTTAAGTTCTTGAGGAATGCGACCAATATTTTGTACGCTGCCATCAAAATATTTTAAGTCATTTACCATTACTTCATCCCATAAATCTAATGCTTTTAAGTCTGCCACTAAATAAGGATTAATAACGGTAAACTCTCCTGAAAGATTAGATTTAACAAAAAGATTTTGATACGTTGGTTCAATAGATTGAGCGACACCGCAAATATTGGAAATTGTTGCAGTGGGTGCAATTGCCATGACATTGGAATTTCGCATTCCTTGTTGTGCAATTTTTTTGCGTAAAGAACTCCAATCAAGATTTTGATGAGTATCCTGTTCTAGGTACAGGCCCCTGGCTTCTTTTAGAAGCGTAATGGAATCAATAGGTAATACACCTTGACTCCACAATGAACCTTCATAGCTGGTATAACAGCCGCGTTCTTTCGCCAAATCACTCGATGCTTCAATAGCATAATAGCTAATGGTTTCCATCGATTGATCAGCAAAAGCAATGGCCTCATTTGAAGAGTAAGGAATACGTAATTGATATAATGCGTCTTGAAAACCCATCAATCCCATTCCAATAGGACGATGTTTCAAATTAGAGTTTTTTGCTTGCGGAACAGAATAATAATTAATATCAATTACATTATCTAACATGCGGATAGCTGTACGAATAGTTTTTTGTAATTTAGGTTGGTTTAATGTATAGCCATTAGAGGTTGCCATCATATGGGCGGGAAGATTAATGCTGCCTAAGTTACAAACAGCAATTTCATCTGCAGAGGTATTTAACGTAATTTCTGTACATAAATTAGAGCTATGAACAACACCAATATGTTGTTGTGGCGAGCGAATATTGCAAGCATCTTTAAAAGTAATCCAAGGATGTCCTGTTTCAAAGAGCAATCCTAACATTTTGCGCCAAAGTTTAACGGCAGAAATTTTCTTGAAGTTGTGAATTTTTCCTTGCTCAGCCATGGCTTCATAAGCAGCATATTTTTCTTCGAAAGTTTTTCCATAAGTATCATGTAAATCAGGCACATCATCAGGAGAAAATAGTGTCCAGTCTTTATCTTCAAAAACGCGTTTCATGAATAAATCGGGAATCCAGTTAGCAGTATTCATATCATGGGTGCGGCGTCTTTCGTCACCTGTGTTTTTGCGTAATTCTAAAAATTCTTCAATATCTAAATGCCAAGTTTCTAAATAAGCACAAACCGCGCCTTTGCGTTTGCCGCCTTGATTGACAGCCACGGCAGTCGCATTAGCAACATTCAAAAAGGGAACGACGCCTGAAGATTGTCCATTGGTGCCTTTGATATAAGAGCCCATGGCACGTACTTGCGTCCAGTCGTTGCCCAATCCGCCTGCATATTTAGAGAGCAGCGCATTGTCTTTAATTGCACCGTAAATACCCTCTAAGTCGTCAGGTACGGTGGTTAAATAGCAACTCGATAACTGTGGTCTAAATGTGCCTGAATTAAATAATGTGGGAGTCGAACTCATAAAGTCCATAGAAGAAAGCAATTCATAAAACTCAATAGCACGCTTTTCACGTTCGTGTTTAGCTTCATTTAAGGCTAATCCCATTGCAACCCGCATGAAAAATGCTTGTGGTAATTCATAGCGTGTGCCTCGAAAATGAATAAAATAGCGGTCGTAGAGTGTCTGCAGTCCTAAATAAGTAAATAATAAATCATGTTCAGAATTGAGAGCTTTTCCCAGTGTTTTTAAATCAAAGGTAGCAAGTTCTTTATTCAGAATGCCAAGTTCAATACCTTTGTGAATATATTTTTCAAAGTAATCAGGATAGAGATGGCTCATTTCTGCAAACGTTGCTTCGGTATTTAACTCTAAAAACGTTAAAGCTTCTGAGCGTAGATGATTCAGAAGGAGACGGGCCGCAACAAAAGTATGGTTGGGTTCATTTTCGATAAGCATGCGCGCGGACATGACAGCCGCTTTATGCACATCCGCGAGAGAAACATGATCAAAAAGACTACGCAGCGTTTCTGTAAAGATAATCTCAGCGTTTACATGCTCAAGTTGTGTACAGGCCTCTTGAATAACTGTAGTCAAACGTTGTGTATTAAGCGGTTGAACTTGGCCATCAGGCATAGTGACATGAATTGCATGTTCAAGGTCAGCAAAACTTTGTACAGCATGTTGTTCTTGTTCACGTGCTTTTCGACGTTCTTCTCGATAAAGCACATAAGCACGAGCCACTTTATGTTCTTCTGCTCGCATTAAGGCTAATTCCACTTGATCTTGAACGTCTTCAATATGAAGGCTACCTCCGGAGGGCATGCGTCGATGAAATGTGTTGGTAATGTGCTGAGTGAGTTGATTCACTAGCTCATGCACCCGTGTTGAGTCAGCTGCATTTCCGCCTTCAACCGCTAAGAATGCTTTGGTTAAAGCAACACTAATTTTTGTGTCATCATAAGGGGCGGTGGTTCCATTTCGTTTGATAAGGTTTAAAAGACCAGGTTGTATTGAGTTTTCTATAGACATATATTTCCCCGCACGTTTTCTAGTGAGCAAAAAACACAAGATGTTGTGTTTTGAAAAAACACATAATACAACATATTGTTTTCAACAATCAAGAAAGAAAAAAATATTCCTTCTTAGGGACAATTTTCTATATACCATTCATAGGTCTTTTTCAGACCTTCTTTAAGAGAAATAGCTGGTTTGAAGCCTAATTCATTTAATTTAGAGCTGTCTAATAATTTTCTTGGAGTGCCATCAGGTTTGGAAGTGTCAAAACAAAGTTCACCTTGAAATCCTACAACCTCGCCAATTAATACAGCTAAGTCATAAATACTGACCTCTTGGCCTGAACCAATATTAATAATAGGATAAGAGGGTTCTCTTTCCATTAAATAAACGCAAGCAGAAGCTAAATCATCTACATATAAAAATTCGCGCTTAGGCCTACCCGTTCCCCATATTGTCCATTGCTTAGCATTTTGCATTTTGGCTTCATGGCACTTGCGTAACAAAGCCGGTAATACATGAGA
>JAJZTL010000022.1 GCA_021848965.1 Pseudomonadota bacterium | reverse complement strand
GCGAAAAACTACATGTAGTATCATTGAGAAACACAAACACAACATATTGTGTTTTTTTATAAAAATAATACAAGAAACAAGAGGTAATACAATGTCAACAGTTCAAAGTATATTAAATTGGGATTCTTTTGATGAACCTAAAGATGAACCTAAAAATAATAATACCTCTTTGAACATTGAAAATATATCACCAGCATCACCTCATGGTGGTATAACGGGACTTGAAGATTTGACGATGGGCGCTGCTCGCATTCAAGTTGATGATAAAAAAATTATTAATTGTCGTGCTGATTTAAATCAATTAGTCCCTTTCAAATATCGATGGGCTTGGGAAAAATATTTGGCCGCATGTGCCAATCATTGGATGCCCAATGAAATTAATATGGCTGCCGACGTGGCTTTATGGAAAAGCTTAAAAGGTCTGTCAGAAGCTGAACGTTTAATTATTAAACGTAATTTAGGATTCTTCTCAACTGCAGATTCTTTGGTTGCTAATAATCTGGTTCTTGCGGTTTATCGTCATATTACGAACCCTGAGTGTCGTCAATATCTTTTACGTCAAGCTTTCGAAGAAGCTTTACATACTCATGCCTATCAATATGTTATCGAAAGTTTAGGCCTAGATGAAGCTGAAGTTTTCAATATGTATCGAGAAATTCCTTCTGTTTCCACTAAAGCTGCTTGGGCATTACCGTTCACACACAGTTTAGCAGACCCAGATTTTCACACAGGAACTTATGAAAATGATCAACGTTTATTACGTGATCTCATTGCTTTTTACGTCATTTTTGAAGGCATCTTTTTCTATGTGGGATTCACACAAATTCTTTCCATGGGAAGACGCAATATTATGACGGGAACATCTGAGCAATTTCAATATATTCTACGTGATGAATCTATGCACATGAACTTTGGAATCGATGTCATCAATCAAATTAAAATCGAAAATCCAGACTTATGGACAGAAAGCTTTAAAGAAGAAATTATTCAGTTGATTAAAGAAGGTGTTGAACTCGAACAACAATATGCCGAAGATACAATGCCAACAGGAATTCTTGGCATGAATGCCTCTATGTTTAAAGAGTATTTGCGTTTTATCGCCAATCGACGTTTAGCGCAAATAGGTTTACCCGAACAATATCCCGGGGCTCAAAATCCTTTTCCATGGATGAGCGAAATGCTCGATTTGAAAAAAGAAAAAAACTTTTTTGAAACGCGTGTTATTGAGTATCAAGCAGGTGGAACTTTGAACTGGGATGAGTGATTCTACTGTAGGGGCGAATAATATTCGCCCTAATTTTACTAATACAGAAAAAGGCGAACATTATTCGCCCCTACAGAACACAGTGCAATCACAAAAAAAGCAGTTTTTTGACACCGTTCTAACCTTTTTTGCCTTAGCTATTAGCGTCTATTTTTTAATCTCCTGTTGTGTGCATCATGAAATTTCTGGATACATACGGCCTGAACAGCAAATTACGGCCGTTTTTAATTCCAATCAACTTTTCATTCCGTATTTATATCAGGATATTTTTATTCACCATGCTCCTTGGAGCGATTGGATCTTATCTCCTGTACCTTTTTTATTTCCAGACGGACTTATTTTTTTCATTATTGTTTCCATTTTTCGTAATATTGTACTGTCCATTTTCTTAGCCAATGCTGCATTAGCTATCTCTTATTATATTTTATTAGTGTCTATTGGAACCGCTGTTTGCGGGAAACATTGTAAAAATCTTTTTCGCTTTAGTGCCTTCCTCTCCTTAATGCTTGCTTGCGGGCACCTCCACGATCATGAAATTATTATACCTTTATGGTCATCACATTTCGGGGCTACTGTTGTTATTTACTTAGGATGTTTTCGATTAATTTTAGAATTATTAAATAATGCCACAATAATAAAAAAGTACTTTTATTATACCCTTTTAAGTGCCCTTATTTTTTTTACGAGTTTATCTGACCCTTTTTTCTTTGTACTACTTTTAGGCACCATACCTGCCGCACTTCTTGCTCTGGCGTTACATAAGAAAATTCGCTCTTCATTTATGTTAGGTCTATTTCTCTTGCTCGTTTTTATCGGTGGCATAGCTTTTCTATGTAATTTCTACGACTTGCTCAACTTACACATCCGATCCTTTATTCACTTAAAAGCCAATACAGCTCCTTTATTTCACTTCACATTAGCCTCTTTCACCGTATTGCATAAAATGCTCGCGCTTTACTATGCACATAATCCTATTATCATTTTCTTATCTTTTAGCTATATTTTCATTGGCCTTGCCTTGTTTTTCTTTCGCAGTACCCAAAACACCCCTACTTTATTTATTACAATTAGTGTCAGTTTTTGTATATTAACAACTCTTTTTTTAACTCTCTTTTTTGATCAAGATTTACTGCATCCTAACTTTTTATCTTTGCGCCATTTTCAACCAGCGCTACTGTTGCCCGCTTTTTTATGTTTTCCTATTTTTTTAGCTCACTCTAATTTCATCATTCAAGTTAGCCATCAATATTATCGTTTTTTCTTGTTCATTCTCATTAGCTGTCTTTTCTTATTTCAACCCTATGATTCACCACAACAGATGCTTGGTGTTTATCCTACTTTAACACGCTGCATAGATCATTATGCAAAACAAGGTCAACTCCTTAATAAAAATGGTATTTCCGAATATTGGGATGCCCATATTAATGATATGCTTTCTAAACAGCACATTAATATAGTGGCGATTAATCGCTATAAAAAGCCCTATAATTGGATGAGCACAAAACATGATTATCAAAATAAAAAATTTCATTTTATTCTTGTGAGAGAGCCCACTTTTTCAGCTGACACTGTCATTCAATACTGGGGACAACCTAATAGTATTCTAATTTGTCCTTATGCAGACAATTACCGGATTTTTGTATACAATGAAGGTTTTTATATTGATTCGCATACAAAACTCAAAACAAAGACATAACAATATGAACCATTCTTCGTTTCAAGCCATTGAAACAGCTATTCAAGCTCTTCAAGAAGGCAAACCTATTATATTAACTGATTCTTTTAATCGCGAAAATGAAGGTGATTTTGTTTTTCCTGCTGAAAAAATAACCCCTGATATCATGAATTTTATTATTCAACATGGATGTGGCATTGTTTGTGTTTCTTTATGTAAAGAACAATTGCAAAGACTACAACTACCACTAATGCTTTCTCCTGAGCAAAATACTACTCCGCAAAAAACGGCGTTCACAATTCCTGTGGATGCAAAAAAAGGAGTTTCAACAGGAGTTTCAGCCACAGATCGGGCAAAAACTATTCAAGTCTTAATGGATCCTCAAACGCAACCGGAAGATTTAGTTCGCCCTGGTCATATTTATCCGTTACAAGCAGAAACTAATGGTGTATTAGCTCGCCAGGGACATACAGAAGGCTCTATAGATATAGTTCGGCTTGCTGGTTTTCAACCTGCTGCCGTTATTTGTGAAGTCATGGCTACAGATGGTAACATTATTAAAAATCAGGCACTTTTGGAGTTTGCGCAAAAATGGAGTATTTCTTGTTTATGTATTGAAGATTTAGTGAAATATCGGCTATCTTTTCACATTTAGAAAAATATATCTTCTATTGTACAATACTTCAATTTAATGTTTAATAACAAAATTCTTTACAGGAAATGTCTTGGTCATGAGATTTAGAAAATGTAACATATTATTTTTTAGCGCCCTTATTTTTATTCTGGGCAGCTGTGCTTCTATCGGCCCAAAGCATATTGATCTCGACCGTGCTAATTATAACGACATTATCTGGCAAACTGACCTAGAACAATTATTGAAAAATATTGTACGTTTGCGTTATATAGAAACAAGTTCATACTTTCAAGTAACCAACGTAACAGCATCCTCTTCTCTGGTACAAAGTGTTTCAGGACAATTAGTCGGCCCCCCTTCATCATTAAGTTATTACCCTCAATGGTCAGCGGGTCCGCAAATGGTTTATACAGACTCGCCCACTATTTCTTATGCTCCAATAGGAAATGCTGCTTTTGTGGCTTCTCTAGAAAAACCCGTTAATTTCAACTACTTTATACTCCTGACTCACGGCGCGCGTTATGGTTTTGATGACTTAGCTAAGGTCATGCTATCACGCATTGGGCCTTTGGCTAATAGCCCAAGCGCTACCAGTTTATCTGTTTATGAACTTCCTGATTATAAACCCTTTTATCGTTTTGTTGATTTAGTAGAAAAAATGCTTACTACAAGAGCAATTATACCTAAACCCATTTATTTTAATGAAACCTTAGGAATAATGTTGCGTTTTCAACAAAAAAATTCAGCCAATGCACTGTTATTGAAGAAAATGGTGGGCGTTCCTGCAAACAGTGAAAATATTATTATTATGCCCGAAGGGGAAGCCGTCATTGTTCAAGAAAAAAATGGACAACTTGTTGTGCCTCCAATACCCAATAAGTTAAGCAATGTTGTGTATGCACAAACTCGCTCTATAAACGCCATGTTAACGTTCTTGTCTCATGCAGTACATGTTCCTCATCCCGACATAAAAGCACATATGACGTTGGAAGGTCACTATCCAGACAACACTGTATTTAATTGGAATCCTCTGATGAAAGGAGTTTTAACCATTCACTGTGCTAATTTCGAGCCGATGGAAAATGTGATGATAAAAACTTATGTAAATCACCATTGGTTCTATATTAAAGCTTCGGACGTTGACTCTAAAATGACGCTATACCTTGTGATTAAACTTATTGAGATAGTCTCTGTTCTACCGCCTCAATATCAAGGACCTTCATTAACTTTACCAGGCTAACATGACAATAAAAAAAGAAAAGGTTGTTATTATTATTCCAACCTATAATGAGGCACCAATCATAGAAGAAACTATTTTTCAAGTTTTTGAAGCTACTCACGCATTAAGTAGCTTCGATACTCATATACTAGTATTTGATAGTGCATCTACAGATCAAACAACACAAATTATTCAAAAACTTATTTTAACGTATTCACCCCATCTACATTTGCAAGTTGAACCCCACAAAACAGGTTTAGGTTCAGCTTACCTACAAGCAATGAATTACGCACTGAATCAACTGCAAGCAGATATTGTTATAGAATTTGATGCCGATTTATCTCATCAACCTCATTACATTGAGCCGATGCTGAACTTATTAAAAAATTATGATGTCGTTGTAGGCAGTCGTTATATTACTGGGGGTAGTATTCCTAAAAATTGGCAATTACACCGGAAAATATTTTCTTTATTAGGCAATTATGTGGCACGATTCGTTTTAACTCAACAGTATACAGATCTCACCAGTGGTTTCAGAATCACACGTCGTGAAATATTAGCAAAAGTTCTGCCACAGCAATTTTTATCCAATCATTATGCTTACAAGTTACATTTATTTTGGTTATTACATCGCCACGGTGCTCGCATTGTAGAATTCCCTATTCAATTTATCGATCGTTGTGAAGGATACAGTAAATTACCCTCAAACAGTGTTTTTGACAGTTTGAGGGTAATTTCAAAACTTCGCATAGATGCAATTCAAGAATATGTCAAAAAGTGGTTTACACATTAATATTTAAATCAACATCCGGTTTTAAACGTACTAATTGATAATAGTACTCTCTCACCGGCTCTAGTTCTCCCTGACTTCGACCAAAGAAGGCTGTTACAGGCGAAAGAGCAATGGCTACTCTTGGAATGGCAGGATTTGTAAATAAATCAGGTGTCCTACTCAAAAGAATAATAGTTTTACCTTTCAGACTATCAGACTTATACCAATAATCAAACATTAAACTACCAAATCCAAATACCTGTGCTCCTCGCACTGGAAAAACTTGAGTTATTTGATGTTTTTTGAACTGCTTTGTTTGATAAAACACAAGCTCACTTGCTATATTATATGACTCCAATGATGCAAAGGCGGGTTTTTCTCCTTTCGCCTCCAAATTTTGCGCCACTTTATAAAGTTCTTGAGTAAAGTTATTCCAAGAAATTACTCCAAAAAATAGACGCTTATTGACTTCTTCAGGTTGTCCATAAGTCACACAAAATAATATCGCCGCATAAATTATTAAGAGAGTAATTGAGGTTATAATCCATTTCAAAATAGTTGAAAAATGACGCGCGCATAATAGCGCAAACCATGGAATTAAAGCCAAAACTATGGGACCAATCCAATCAAATTTTATTTGTCGAGACAGACTAAATAAAGCGAAAATTATTAATGGTATTAGAGTATAGTAACGTAAAAAACGAATAGTATTTTTATGAGCCCCTATAATATCATACGATGATTTTTTTAAAAGCTTGATAGACTCCAACAAACCAACTGGCGTTAAAAAAAGAAACCATAATCCAATTAAATAATGAAACGAAAAATAGAAATTTTTTTGAATACGTCGCGTACTTTGAAAAGCAAAGGAAGCCCAATCATGCATAGCATTCCAATAAATGACTGGACTAAATAAAAGCAAAGCAATGAGTAATCCGATATAAGGTTCTTTACGTGAAAACCAAATACGCGCTTCAGGTGTGACTAAAAGATAAACTCCGGTTGTAAAAACTAACAACAAAATAGAATATTTTGATAGTAATCCTAATCCTAAGATAAAACCGGCATAATACCACGCCTTCACTTTGTTACAACAAAGTGCTTGATACAACATATAAAGTAACGCAGACCAACAAGCCATTAAAAGACTATCGGGAGTCATAAAGATAGAATAAAGAAAAAAGAAAGGAAGAATGGACAATAGTAAAACAGCAAAAATACCTGCCCCTTTCTGCAATAATTCTGTCCATTTATAGCTAAAATAAACTGTCACCAACCAAGCTAATAACCCGGGAAATCGAACGGCAGATTCATTGGTGCCAAATAATCCTGTAGATAGTTTTATTAATAAGGCAATTAAAGGAGGATGATCTAAATAACCAAAATCAAGATGAATCGCATAGTTCCAATAATAGGCTTCTTCAACTAAAAGGTCTCTATTACCAAAAAAAATTATTCTCAATAATAGAGAAAGCGTAAGAATACTTATGACATAAAAAATGTTTCTGTTTGAAATTTTTGCTAAGGCTAACATGTTAATGAATTCCCATTCCACGCTGAATTTCCGCTGCTAATAAAAAGACAGCCATAGCATACTGTTGGCTTGTGTTGTAACGCGTAATGACATAAAAGTCATTAAAACCAATCCAATACTCAGGCATGCCTGTTGTTTCAAGTTTTACTAAACCTACTGGTTTTTCAGGAATAACCGGTGGATAGTATAGTGGCGTTACCCCATGCGCTTTTAACTCTTCCATAGTATACACTGGTGTCTTAGCTGCACTATTAAGTTGTTGATATGCATTACCTTCAATCTTAGCAGGTGTTGCAATAGGCTCATCCGCTCGCCAACCATTCTTCTTTAAATAATTTGCCACACTATAAATTGCATCATGAGGATTACCTCGTAAATCACTCAACCCTATATTTGAGCTCATGCTAGCAAGATCACCCGAAGCATCAATAGCATAATGTCGATAACTACTTGGCATAAATTGTGGTTGACCAATAGCGCCTGCATAAGAACCTTGAACAGTAGTAGGATCAAGATCCAGTTGACGACAAAGCAAAAGAAACTCGGTGAGCTCCTTTCTAAAAAAAGGCGCACGTGGCGGGTAATCAAAACTCAACGTAGATAATGCATCTAGCACACGATATTTTCCTTGTTCAACACCATAATAAGTTTCCACGCCAAGAATAGCCACAATAATCGGTGCTGGCACCCCATACTTTTTTTCTGCAGAGTCTAAAATAGCGCGATGTTGCATAAAAAAGCGTACCCCTTCTTGCACTCGTTTTTCTTGAAGAAAAAGTTTTTCATAAATATTCCAAGGTTTTTTCTCATAAGGTTTTGTAATAGAAGTAATAATTGCAGGCTGTATTTGAACAGTATTAAAACATTCGTCTAATCGAAGTTCATTAAAGCCATATTGCTGCGAGACACTGGTAATATAAGCATGAACATCTGGGCGCATAGAAAAAGGTGCTGTTGACGCATCGCCTATTAATGAAAAAATAAATAATGGTATAGTAAACAATATTTTTTTCAAAATGAAACACTCCCAAAAAAGTTAAAGCACCAAAAGTTAAAGCATATCAGTAAAAATAGCACGATGCGTATGAATAGACATAAGAATTCCAAAAGCAATAAACAGAGTTACGAGCGAAGTTCCCCCATAGCTTACTAAAGGCAAAGGAATACCTACAACAGGAAGAATCCCTGTCACCATACCAATATTCACAAAAGCAGATAAAAAGAAACTTAATGATAACCCCGCTGCCAATAAACGTGAAAAATCATCTTGTGCATGTCTTACAATATATAAACATCGAAGAATAATGAATAATATTAAAAGTATCACAACAACGCAACCAACAAAACCCAGCTCCTCACCACATACCGCAAAAATAAAGTCTGTTGTATGCTCGGGCAAAAAGTTTAAACGTGATTGACTTCCATGGAATAATCCTTTTCCTAACATCCCTCCAGAGCCTACTGCAATTTTAGATTGAATAATATGATATCCTGTCCCCAATGGATCGCGCTCTGGATTCAAAAACGTAAGAATTCGTTGGCGTTGATACTCATGGAGATGATGGTAAAAAATGGGCAATGCGATCCCAATTATTGCCAATCCACCACCTAAAAAACGCCAAGAAATGCCGGCAAAAAAAAGTACGACACAACCCGCAAACATAACCATCAGTCCTGTCCCTAAATCAGGTTGTTTTGCAATTAAAAGGCCTGGAATCAATATCAATAAAAATGAAACAATAATAGATTTTAATGAAACTGGTAAAGGACGATGACTTAAATACCATGCCACCGCCATTGGCACGGCAAATTTCATGATTTCTGACGGTTGAAAACGGAATAATCCTAAATTTAACCAGCGTTTGGCTCCATTCCCCATGCTACCCACTACTAATACAACTAAAAGTAATCCTAAGCCTATTATATAAATCCAAGGGGACCATATTTTATATTTATACGGAGGAATCTGTGCAAAAACAAACAAACAAGAAAAGGCTAAAGCAGCACTTAGCCCTTGTCTTATCAAGGTTGCTTCATTTCTAGCAGACGCGCTATATAAAATAATAAATCCCACACCGATAAGCAAAAGGATACCAACGAGCAAGGGTTTATCGAGATGAAGCCGCTGCCAATTGCTACGATAACTCGGGCAACTTCGGCGTTTATGCATCTCTCGATGAAAAACGGTATTTAATAGTTGAGCAAAATATTCTTTCACGATGACGAATTATACGGTACAGAGGAAAGCTGAAGCAAATAAGTATCCATCACATGACGAGCCACCTTAGGCGCATCATGATTAGGGCTATTTTCCACAATAACGGCTATCGCAATTTGCGGATGATCTACGGGGGCAAAAGCGATAAAAAGCGAGTGATCGCGCAAATGAACAGGAAGATTCATATTATGCGTATTCTCTGTTTGCTTTACAGTAAATACTTGAGCGGTTCCTGTTTTAGCCGCAACTAAATAAGGAGTATTACGAAAAGCAACGGTAGCAGTACCATGAGGACTACTTGTAACTTGTTGCATTGCATTAATGACAACATCCCATGCTTGTGTATCTTTCAAAATAACAGAAGGTAAATCTATTGGCAATGATTGGCGCATCTTTTCACCTGGACTTTTTGATTTTAATAAAAGATGCGGCTCAAAGCGCGTCCCTTTTTGAGACATAGCAGAAACTGCATTGGCCAATTGTAAAGGTGTTGCTAACATATAACCTTGCCCGATGGACGCACTCACGGTATCCCCCGGATACCACGGTACCCCTTTCACTCTTTTTTTCCACGCTGGCGAGGGAATCAATCCAGGCAACTCCTCATCCATATCAATTCCTGTACGCTTTCCATATCCAAAACGCTCTAAAAAATGATCAATACGATCAATCCCCATTAAGTGCCCTAACGTAAAGAAATAAGTATCACATGAACTTGTAACAGCCGTGGTAACATTAACCCATCCATGCCCTCCTTTACGCCAAT
The DNA here is from genome assembly GCA_021848965.1 of Pseudomonadota bacterium. Taxonomy (GTDB): domain Bacteria; phylum Pseudomonadota; class Gammaproteobacteria; order Legionellales; family Legionellaceae; genus CABHON01. The sequence goes on along the minus strand of JAJZTL010000022.1, from coordinate 19,870 downwards.
CACGATATCGATGAGAACTATTAGGTAGCTGAAACCAACCAGGGTCAAAAATTTTATACTCAGGTGTAACAAAGCCTTCATCTAATCCTTCTAATGCCAAATAAGGCTTAATCGTTGATGCTAAAGGATATTGACCGCGAATAGCACGATTATATAATGGCTGATTTGGATTGTTCATCAGCGCATTAAATTTCTTTTGATTAATTCCCTGAACAAAAAGATTAGGATTATAACTTGGCATACTTGCCATAGCGAGAACTTCGCCATTCTTAGGATCTATTGCTATAACAGCACCTCGATTACTTCCTAAAGCCTCTTCTGCTGCTTTTTGAAGGCGAATATCAATACTTAAATATAATTCTTTTCCGGAAATAGGTGGTGTCTGATGCAGCACACGAATAACACGCCCTGTTGCATTAGTTTCAACTTGTTCATATCCAACTGTTCCATGCAGAATATTTTCATAATGTTTTTCAATGCCTATTTTTCCAATAAAATTAGTAGCGCTATAATTTATTTTATCTACCTTTTTCCATTCTTCTTGGTTAATTCTTCCAACATAGCCCAGAACATGAGCCATCACCTTTCCTTGTGGATAATGGCGAATAAGATGAGCTTGAATTGATACTCCAGCAAAGCGATATTGATTGACGGAAAACATTGCCACTTCTTCAGATGTTAAACTTAATTTTAATGGAATAGAATCAAAGGAATGACGTTGTCTTTTAAGTTTATAAAATGCTTGAATATCCTCCGGAGTTATCGTGGGAAGAAGCTGAGTTAAAGATTCAATAATTTTAGTTAACGAATGTACTTTATCAGGAATAATTTCCAAACTATAAATAGGAACATTCTCAGCTAATAAAATTCCATTTCTATCATAAATAACCCCACGCGTTGGTTCAATAGGAATAATATTTAACTGATTTTTGTCTGATAAGGTGGTATATTTTTGGTATTGAAATTCTTGAAGATATAATAAACGTCCAATAAGAACCAATACCAAAAGAATAACAAAAAAATGCACAAAAATTAAACGTTGCATAAATATTTTACGCATTTTTTGGATTTTACGCATTTTTTTGTTCACCTTGGTGGCTTTTTAGCCTTTCTACTGTAGAGCGCCATATTTATTGCAGATAAAAATTCATAAAATTATACTGGCTTTTTTAACAAAAGTCAGGCAGAATGTTGTTTTTTATTTTATTAAAAAACGTAATGGGAGAATCGAATGAATTTCAAATCAAAGGTAATACCTGCTGTCGCTGCTGTATTAGCTTTATCAGCTTCATCAGCAATAGCTGCTCAAACACTGAGCACTAATGAAGAAAAACTCAGTTATACCATTGGCGCAGACATTGGTACCAACTTTAAAGAACAAAACATTAAAGTCAATCCTCAAGTATTTATAATGGGACTTGAAGATGGTTTAAATGGAAAAAAACTTCAATTAACTGATGCTGAAATGAAAGAAGTTCTTAAAGGCTTCCAAAAAGAAATGATGGCAAAAAGAATGACTGAATTCAAAAAAGTTGCTGAAGATAACAAAAAAGCAGGCGAAGCTTTTCTAGCAGAGAACAAGAAAAAACCTGGTGTGGTAACCTTACCAGATGGCCTGCAATATAAAGTTGTTAAAGCTGGAACAGGGCCTAAGCCTACTAAGACAGACTCTGTTACGGTTGAATACACAGGAATGTTACCGGATGGTCAAGTATTTGATAGCACAGAAAAATCCGGTAAACCTGTTACATTTAAAGTTAATCAAGTTATTTCTGGATGGACAGAAGCTTTAGAACATATGAATCAAGGTGCTGAGTGGGAAGTTTATATTCCTTCTTCTCTTGCTTATGGTCCTAAAGGTGTTGGCGGGCCAATTGGACCTAACCAAGTGTTAGTATTCAAGATTCGTTTAGTTTCTGTGAATAAAAACGCAAAATAATCTACTTTTTCTGTTGGGGCGAATAATATTCGCCCTTCCCCATCACAAAATCACTATTCATGAAACGCCGTCTATTCGTCCTGTTTCTTCTTGGTTTTTCATCTGGACTTCCTCTTTGTCTTGTCAGTTCAACTTTACAAGCCTGGTTTAGTGTTGACTCAATGAGCATCCTTGCTGTTAGCATGTTAGGACTCTTAGGACAACCTTACATGTTCAAATTTCTTTGGTCACCTTGGATGGATCGTTTTACAATTGGAAATACCGAACGACGCCGTGGGTGGATTTTTCTACTGCAAATATGCTTAATCGTCCTACTATTATGTTTATCTTTTTTAACACCACAGCAACACCCTTTATGGATGACATCTATTGCTTTATTAATTGCATTTTCTTCCGCCTCTCAAGATACAGTTATTGATGCCTACAGAACAGAAATGTTACCCACAAAAGAACGTGGCTTAGGAACAGCTTTTGCCGTTGCAGGTTATCGTATTGCTATTCTTCTTTCAGGTGGATTAGCTTTAATCATTGCTCAATATTGGGGATGGCGAATTACCTATCAATGTATGGCAATGCTGATGTTTATTGGCATCTTGGGGAACTACTTTGCGCCGCGTCTTCCTTCCGAGAACGAAAAAAACGTTCAAGAAAAGCATTGTAATTTATATGTAGCTCTCAGAGAGCTCTTGCAAAATAAAACAAGTTGGTTATTTATTCTTTTTATTTTTCTCTATAAATTGGGTGATGCGTTTACCTCTACAAGCAGTAGTTTAAGCATTCCCTTTTTCATTCAAGGTCTTCACTTTGATCTTGCTACAATAGGTGTTGTCAATAAAATGGGAGGCATTATCTCTGCCATAGCAGGCAGTATCATTGCAGGTATTATTTTGCTGAGAGTGTCGTTATTTCGTGCTCTTTTACTTTTTGGCATTGGACAAGCTTTCTCTGTTTTAATTTTTTTAAGCCTAAGCTTAGTAGGAAAAAATTTACCTCTATTAATTACAGCTGTTGTCTTAGATAATCTCATTGCCGGCATGCTAACTACTGCTTTGCTATCTCTGATGATGGGACTATGTGATCGCCGCTTTACCGCAACCCACTTTGCCTTTTTATCCGCAGTATCTGCTTTTCCCAGAGTCATTGCAGGACCTCTTGGTGGTCTTTTACAAAATTTCATCGGATGGAAAGGCCTTTATCTATTAGTTTTTTTTGCCACGTGGCCAAGCCTCATTCTTTTATGTTATTTATTTTCAGAGTCCAGATCAAAACATTGTGCTTTTTCTTGCAGCGAAATGAAAAATAAAATATCCTCGCAAACATGACAATAATAAAAAAACTATTCTCTTTTTTCTGTATTATTTTTATTACCCAACCGGTGTGGGCAGAAAGCCATCTAATTAGCGCTCAAGTTGTCGGTAACAATCAACTACTTTTCAGATTTACCGAATCAACCTCTTATCGTACCTTCGCCTTAAATCACCCGGAACGCTTTGTGATGGATTTTTCACAAACAAAGTTAAATCAACCTCTCTCTCATTTTCCACTCAACGACTTGCCCATTCGTTCAATACGTACATCAGTAAATGCAAAACAAACATTGCGTATAGTTCTTGATCTCTCAAAAAAACAATCTGTTCATACAAAATTTCTTTCTACTGCCCCCGGAAAACCTAAGCTTTTCAGCATTACCTTTAATGCTAATCCTAAACCTGCAGAGACAGGTCTTGTATCTGCCCGCCAACAGGCGAAAAAACAGACGACAAAACAGACACCAACAAAAGCTGTTCCTACCGCCAAAGCTACCTATCAGAAAAAGCTCGTTATTATTGTAATAGATCCTGGACATGGGGGAAAAGATCCTGGTGCTCATGGTCCTGATGGCACACGCGAAAAAGATGTCGTACTCGGCATTTCACGACAACTCTACACATTAATTAATCGCGAACCAGGCATGCGAGCTGTCTTAACACGAAAGGGCGATTACTTCATTAATCTTCGCCAACGTTTAACTATTGCACGGCAAAATTCGGGTGATCTTTTTATTTCTATTCATGCAGATGCTTTCCAAAATCCTTATTCACATGGAGCCTCTGTTTATGCTTTATCTGAAAAAGGTGGAACAAGTGAAGCAGCACGTTGGCTTGCAGCAAAAGAAAACTATTCTGAATTAGGCGGAGTCAATTTAGATGGCTTAGATGATAAGAATGGAATGGTACGCTCCGTGCTTATCGATCTTTCAGAAACAGCTACTATTGGAGCAAGCCTGGACTTAGGTGGCGACGTATTGGACTCAATTGGAGACGTCACTCATTTACATCATCATCATGTTGAGCAAGCTCAATTTGTTGTTTTAAAATCATTAGATATTCCCTCTATTTTAGTAGAAACAGGATTTATTTCTAATCATCAAGAAGAAAAAAATCTTAGTAATCCGGCTTACCAAGCTAAAATAGCACAATCCATCTTACATGGAATACAATATTACTTAAGGCAACATCCTCCTGTCGGTTCCTATTGGGTAAAAAATGGCTAATCGCATTTATCCATTACCACCCTCACTCATCAATCAAATGGCTGCAGGAGAAGTTATTGAACGCCCTGCCTCAGTGGTGAAAGAATTACTAGAAAATGCTTTAGATGCTAAAGCGCAGCATATTAACATCCAAATAGAAGCCTCCGGAGTTCAACTTATTGAAATTAGTGATGATGGCATCGGCATCCACCCTGATGATTTACCATTAGCCGTAATGGCTCATACAACAAGCAAAATTCGCACTTTGGATGATTTATTTTCAATACATAGTTTAGGATTTCGTGGCGAAGCATTAGCTAGCATCGCCTCAGTCTCTCGTCTTTCCATTCTCTCTCGACAACTTTCTAACAACGAGGGCTATGTTCTCACCTTTGATGAAGTTAAACAAGAAACGCAACTCACTCCCCAAGCAAGAACACAGGGGACTACTATCAGCGTACGCGATCTTTTTTTTAACACTCCAGTACGCCGACAGTTTTTAGCCTCAGAAAAAACAGAATGGTTACAAATTGAAAATATGGTCAAGCGATTAGCTTTGAGCCGCTTTGATGTTGCATTTCATTTAAAACATAAAAACAACACCATTTTTCATTTACCCCGTCTTTCTGATACATCATCTCTTACAAGTATTAATGCTCGAATAAAAAAAATCTTTGGCTCTGCTTTTATCGATCAATCCTATTTTTTTGAAGCAGAAAGAGAAAACATGTATCTTAAAGGATGGCTAGGCTCTCCAACCTTTATGCGCAGCCAAAATGACTATCAATATTTTTATCTCAATGGCCGCCTTATCCGAGACAAAGTCATCAATCATGCTATTCGTATGGCCTATGAAAATCATCTATATCCTGGAAGGCAACCTGTATTTTTGCTCTATCTTGAACTCCCTCCAGAACAAGTCGACGTCAATGTGCATCCCACTAAACATGAAGTTCGTTTTCGAGAACAACGCCAAGTACATGATTTTATTTATTATCAACTTTCTCAACGACTGAATCAAAGTCAGATCTCAATTAGCTCCCCCGAAGAAATGGTAGAGGAAAATAACTTTAACCCAATAATACCAATACTTACAAATCCACTAACAAAAAATGAGAAAATACAAGAGATTAATTTTAATCATATTAAAGAGCCTCAGGCTCACTATAATATTCCCATTTCTCAAACATCTCCTAAAATACCTTCTCTCGATATTCATTGGATTGAACATCCTTACTGCCTCATAAAATCAGACAACCATATTTATTTAAGTGATTACATTCGATTATACCAAAGCCTCTGTCGTCAACGTTTTTTACGTGAAATTTCTTCAAAAACAGTAACAACACGCCCATTTCTTGTTCCTATTCGGGTTTCACCATCCGCCACCATTTTTGATTATATCGTAAAAAAAATCTCTGATTTAGAAGCTCTTGGGATATCACTCAATATCGTGGATGAACAAACATTTATCATACGTAGTTTCCCTGCAACTCTTTCTTATTTTAATCATCACGACTGGTTAAGCTACTGGGAAAAACCAACCTTATCCACTGATTTTTTAATCGACAGTCTCACCCAGGCCAATCATCCACCTTCTTCAATCGGAACGCATGAGATACGCGCAATTCTGGAAGATTTTCAGCATTACCTTTCCCAACCTGACATTCCAATAGACTTAAAGCAAAGTTACACTATGATGACATCCACAGATTGGAAAAGTATTTTACAAAAAAAATCTTTGTAAATATGGATGTCCATTAACTTCTCGGCAATACCAATAATACTCACTAAAATAATAACGCAAACATCTCTTAAATTAGTTGCATTATGCAATTAATTAATTATACAACGCAACTCACTGCACAAACGAGTTAAGTATGAATAACGAAACTTTAATTACTCAAGTACGTTCTGCATCACGAGAGATGATCCGTCAACTTGGTTTATTGGATAACCGTTTTGCCGCTATTGGATCTGTGTCACAATGTCATGCCCTAATTGAAATTGATTCACGGGGTAGCATAACAGTAAAAGAATTAGTAGATTTACTTAGTCTGGATAAATCAACGATCAGTCGCTTAGTAGCTCAATTAGTAAAGAACAAAAATTGCATTGTTCAATGCGATGAAAATGATCGGCGAAATAAATTAATCTCCCTGACAGAAAAAGGTAAAAAATCCGTTCACCAACTTCATACAGAAGCAAAAAACCAGGTGAGCTTAGCTTTAGATTTAATGAGCACGGAAGAAAAAGAAGTTGTGCTTAATGGGCTTAAAATTTACGCAAAAGCCTTAAAACATTCAGAAACCAAACGAGAATATAATCTTTGTAAACTAAAAAAATCTGACATTCCGCAATTGAAAAAATTAATTAAAAAGACCTGGGAAGAATTTGGTTTTGACGAGAAACATCCTGAAGCTTCCTTATTTAATGAAGAATTAGATAATCTCTATGAAATGTATTCCGGCCCACAAACAGAATATTTTGTGCTGTTTAAAGATAAAAAAATTGTAGGTGGCGGTGGTTTTAAAGATCTATGCGTATTCCTGTGAAATCGAACACTGATTCCTGTTTTAGTCGAACACTTAGCCAGCGGTTAGCATTATTGCAATATAATTTGACACCCATATTTTTATATTACTCACAAAATATGGGTGTCTATTAGTAAAATAAAAGTACGTATTGATAAAATGTTTGAATCTAAAAAATTAAAACTCTCAAAATTTAGATAATTAATGAGCTTTTTTGGAAAATTTTCAAAAAATGACTTTTTCAAGGCGAGCAAAAGCATCGGATTGACGCTTTAAAAAAGAGACTCTCTATGTTGACTGATATTTCCAGAGTGTAATTTTTTGTCCCTTCAGCCAAGATTTTTTAATATTTTTAGCCCAAGATTTCATTTTAGATAAAACACCCAAAATATTTTGATCTCGAATGCTTGATTTTTCAACTGTTTTTACCCAGTTACTAGGGTTAAGTCCAACCTCTTGAACTAAAGACGGTACTCTTGCTGGTATATGCCCAGACTTACCTTCTCTAAATTGCCGTCCAGTCCAATCAATGAGTAGAAGGTAATCTTTTATAGCGAAAGGGAGATAGACTTTGAGTGTATCTGCCTTTGCTTCTTTTGAATGAAAATTCATTAGCATTGGCGGTGTAGTTTGATCTTGCTCATAAGCACGTAATCGTTTCTGAATGGAGGTAAAATCAGAGTTTTCTAATGTATCAGCCATTTTGGCTCGAATAGGATTTAAATCAACATAGGTCATGCATGCCAACAGAGCCCCCTCATCGATTAAGGCTTGGCTTTTGAATCTTCCCTCCCAAAATCGCCCGGTCACATCATCTTCTTTGTTGGCCAATCGAGCAATATATTCATTTAAAAAGCGCATGAACCAGCTGATACTGTAAAGGTTTTCTCTACGTTGAAGTATCTCGTCTGGCAAAGAGGACGAAAGAGACGTTTTTCTATTCAAGACCCATTCCCAACGCTTATTGATCTCATCATCACTCCAAGTCAAGGCTTTTTCTTTGTTGACATAAATTACCAAATGATAATGATTGCTCATAATAGCATAAGCACATATATCAATAGCAAAAGCTTGGCACAGATATTGAAGACGCTCTAAAACCCAGCTTTTACGATGGTCATAATTTTTTTTGTCTTCTCCCATTCCGAAAAGATAACCTTTTCGAACACAACGAACATAGCAATGGTAATAACGTGTTACGTCTAAATTAATGAGTTCTTTTCTGGCGGTTGGCATGATGGACCTCGTTTGGATAAATACATTGAAAATGACATTGTATTATAAATCTTATAGAAAAAAAGTATAGCTTTTTTTGAAAAATCTTTGGGTGTCTATTTTATATCTATCTATTTTATACCTGCCAACAATTTCACATATCACTCATGTTATTTTATTTTTGATTTGTATTTTGGGTAGAAAAAGGACAAATTAAAATTATTAGTGTGTAAACAATTAGAGCAATGTAGTGTATTCTTGGAAAAAATACTATAGAAGCAAAAATAGAAGGTATGCAAGAAATAATTATTAATAGGGCAATTAATGGCTGTTTAAATAAAAATAATTGCTTTTTATAATGCATATTAAATTTTATAAAAAATATAAATACTATCGTGCCTGTTATTAATCCCATTATTATCCAAAAAATCGAATTAAAAATAAACAGTGGTATAAAAAATCCCAATGAAAAAATGCCGGCAAATGTTTGAATAAAATTCATTGAAATATGATTAATAATAGCTGTCGGATTGTTCATAAATAAATTAAAAAAAGTTATTTTTTGATCATAAACGGAAAAAGCCAATGGTAAAATTTTTCTCCAGCTTACCCATTGGTTGATATTAAGCGTCATACACATATTTTTGTAATTTTCACAATAACGTACAGCAAAATGCTGTCCAAAAGCTAAAATGCTGCGACTTTGAAAAGGTATAGGCAGGCCATAATGATGGTAAAGAAACATAGTGACTCCTAATAATGTCAGAAACAAAATGTACCATCGGTATGAAAAAATGCGAATATACACAAAAGCTATCCCTATAAAATAAGACAAGATTAATATTACGGCAATAAAAAATTCTGGGCGCAACAAACTGGCTATGACAAAACATACAATAGCAAAAAGTTGCCCGATTCTCTTTTCATAGTATATTAAACAAGACATTCCAAGCATAAAAAAAGAAATCCCGTAGTACATGATAATACTGCTGGGTAAATCTGAAAAATGAGCAATAATGGGTGAAACAGGTGAGAAAAACAGCAATAGCGACAGAAAAAATGTCATTGTGGGAGATTTTGAAATAATATACAAAACACTATAGGTCATAAGTGATAAAAAAATGACCGCAATGATATATAAGATACAATAAATCTGGGTTTCTGAATAAATAAAACAATGTATCAATCTAACCCAATCTAAATACATTGGGCTCCAATCCGGAGGTAAACTTACCTGTTGGTGAAGAGCCCATGTGATTAAACCAGGATCATCTGATTTTGGAACAAAAGTTCCGCGTAGAAAAATGAGTGTCCCAATAATAATAAAATTATAAAAGATTAAGGAAAATCGCGTAAAATTTGCTTTCACATCTAACTACTGAGATAAATGAGCTTTATTAATATGGGCCTCTATAATGAACAACTCCACGTACATTTTCATCTAACTCATTATTCAAAATTTGATTGAATCTATAGCTTATGCTTTCTATGTGAGGATGATCAATCACCGTGATATGTCTAAGTTCAGTTAATAATGAACGGTAACTACTGACATCCGCTTCAGGCAATTGCTCCGTGGATTCAATGATTCTTTGATCAATATTTTTTTTCAAGTTATTTAGCCGAGTAAGACATTCAAACCTGTCTCTTATAATTTGTCCTATCTTATCGGGCTCATCACTCACCATATAATGTGAAAATACTCCATGTCTTTCTCTAGACTGAGAAAGCAAATGTTCATGAAATGCTATTATGTTATCTAGCGCCGTTATATCTGCACTCACAATTTCATCAATTGCTTCCCAGAAAAGAGTACTATCAACATTTAAATTTAACTGATGAAGAAAGATACCTAAATGACCGTATTCATTGGGAAAGGAAAACTCTTGACTAAAACTACTACCTTGCACATTCAAGTCTAATGACTCACCATGATCAATTTTTTTAAAAATAAGTTGTCCATCCCTTCGTTGGAATCCTGAATTAGCCAGCTTATTTTCCAAGTCTCCTTCATTCAACATCGCCGAAACAATACGAACCTTAGCGATATCTTTTGATATTTTTTTACGCTCTGCAACAGTTAAAGCTGTAAATACGTCTCTATTTATATCCTCTAAGTCCTCGAAATTTTCGATAAGTTTTGATCCTAGTAAAAATTCTGGTTCACTTTCTTGGTTACGATTATTATTATAAAAAATTCGTGTTTTTGTCACATTATCAGGAATAAATATTTTATAAATATTTCCACTGTAACTTTCTCTAATCACATGACTGTCTGATAATGCACCTGAAGAAAAGTTACCTGAGTCAATTCTATTATATCCACCCCCAACTTTTATTAACCAGGAGGAAGTTTTTGACTTCTCAGGGTCCATTCGGTGAACAAATAAACCGCTCTTTGTTCCTTTTCTCTTTTCTCGATTTTCAGGGGTATATTCGCTAATATTTTTAAACATTGGAAACATATATTTTTCTCTACTAAAATTAACTCTCTAGTTCAGGCAGTTTCTGCAATAGTTCCATCATACTTTGTTTGGGAGTTTCTATACTAGAAAGTACATTAAATACAGCGGTTACTACAGGCATTTTAACTTGACATTGTTTTGCCAATGTAAAAATTTGACTAACATTGTGTTTGCCTTCAATTGATTGCCCAATAGATTTTTCTGCTTCTTCAGGAGAAAAACCTTGTCCTAAAGCAAAACCAAAACGCCGATTGCGAGATTGCACATCAGTACAAGTTAAAACTAAATCTCCAAATCCAGATAAACCCATAAAGGTTTCAGATTGAGCTCCTAATGCGCGACCTAAACAGATGATTTCTTTAAGACCTAAAGTCATAAGAACTGCCCGCATATTCGTGCCATAACCCAAACCATCACTCATTCCCACCGCAATAGCTATAATATTTTTAGCGGTTCCACCTATTTGCACGCCAACATAATCTGGCGTCACCTGGAGATTAAAAGTGGCTGTAGCAAATAAATTTCTTAACTCTTCGAGAAAAAATTCATTATTACCCGCAATGGTAACGGCTGTAGGCAAGCCAGCAGCAACCTCCTTAGCAAAAGAAGGTCCTGATAAAACAGCAAAAGGCATAGCCTTGGAATAATGCTTTTCAATGAGCGTGTGCAGTAAAAAATGTGATTGTGGATCAATACCTTTTGTTGCCCAACAAATACGCATTCCCAATTCCATACGAGGCAATAACTCTACTAATAGCTCTTCAAAAGCATAGCTGGGCACTACAATTAAAACATCTTGAGCTTTGTTAACTAATTCTTCCAATGAAAATTCAATGTGTAATGTTGCAGGGAAAGGAAAGTCGGGTAAATATCGATTATTACAACGCTCCTGCTGCAGCTGCTGAAGTAGCGTTTCGTTTCTATCCCACAAACCAACTGAAACGCCTTTACGAGACAAATGCAAAGCAAGAGCAGTTCCCCAACTTCCTCCACCAATAATGGCTAAGGTATAGTGTTTCATTGCAGTGTAACCTTCTCTTTTTCTTGCTTCATTTTGTCTGCTTTCTCTTTCATATACAAGCCATCAAAGTATATAGGCGCCAATAAAAGTTGTGGGAAACTTCCTCGTGCAGCTAAATCAGAAACAGCTTCGCGCGCATAAGGATAAAGAATTTGTGGGCAGAAACTTTTCAAAATATGATCGAGTTGCTCAGGAGATGCATTTTGTATACTGAAAATACCTGCTTGTTTAATTTCAATTAAAAATGCAGCCTTTTCTTCTTTATTCACTTCATTTTTAACATGAACATGCAACTCGAGCGTCACTTCGTATAAAGAAGATTCTTCTAAAGGTTGAGTGCTTATATTTAGCTCAAAAGTCATCTTAGGACTCCATTGCTCTTTAAATATTGCCGGTGTTCGAGGAGCTTCGAAAGATAAATCTTTTACATAAATACGTTGTAAATTTACCTCTGGTCCATTCATAGATGCTTTAGATATTTGTTCATTTGTTTGTTCTGACATTATATTTTCCTCTGTTTCATTCAATATTATTTTTCTAAAGGCAAATCAGCATCGACCCAAGCCTGAATTCCACCTTTCAGAATAGCTACCTGTTCTAATCCTTCCTTTTTTAATAATGCTGCCGTTTTTTGAGCAGAAATTCCCTGAGCACATACAACAATGAGCGGCTTATTTTTATAAAATTCTAATTTTTCTAATACATGTGCTGGTTCAACTGATTGTGCGTTAATAATATGTCCTTTTCGAAAAGCTTCTTTATCTCGAATATCAATAACAACAGCCTCATGACGGTTAATCCATTCAATGGCCATTTGTGTATCAATCACTTTAGCATTACCTGCTTTTGCTTTGATTTCAAAAACAAGAATAACTCCTAAAACTACTACCAGTCCCGCAAACAATGCGGAATGACTCATCACAAAAGGCCAAAAAGTAGCAAGATCAAAATTATTAAATAGATTTTCCATTATTATTCTGTGCCTCTTGTTAGCCAATGAGAGTAATTAGAGTTTTTTCCCTTTACAACATCAAAATAAGCTTGTTGCAATTTCTGTGTGATAGGTCCAGGTTTTCCTGTTCCAATAGGCCGGCAGTCTATTTCACTGATTGGCGTGACTTCCGCTGCTGTCCCTGTAAAAAAAGCTTCATCGGCTAAATAAGCCATATCTCTAGTCAATTGAGTTTCATAAACAGGAATATCAAAATCATTACAGAGTTTCATAATAGTATCTCGAGTAATTCCGCACAAAATTGCTTGAGGCGTAGGCGTAAATACTTCACCATTCTTAACAATAAAGAAATTCTCCCCGCTTCCTTCAGCAATATAGCCTGTATGATCTAACATAAGGGCTTCATCAAATCCTGATAATTGAGCCTCACGTAGAGCCATCATGGAGTTCACATATTGACCATTAACTTTTGCCTTGGCATGTAAACTATCAATATGGTTTCGACGATAAGTTGATGTTTTAATACGTACTCCCTTAGTTAAAGCATCCCCTCCCAAATAAACCCCCCACTCCCAGGCGGCAACCATTGTGTGCGCTTGCAAATTTTTAGCATGCAACCCCATTCCTTCGGAGCCTAAAAATGACATAGGACGAATATAAGCATCAATCAACTTATTTTTTTTTAATGCATCTAAACAAGCTTGTTTCAAAGTTTCTTTATCCACATTTAATTTCAAATGAACCAATTTGGCTGAATCATAAAAACGATTTAAATGCTCATCGAGTCGAAATACAGCAGAACCAGTAGAAGTCGCATAAACACGGATTCCTTCGAAAATACCTAACCCATAATGCAATGTATTTGTGAGCACATGGATTTTAGCATCCCGCCATGGAAGCCATTCTCCATCTAACCAAATATAGCCATCTTTGTCTGCAAAATTCATAAACACTCTCTTTGTTAATACTTTTCTAATAATTTTTTGTAGCGGCGAATGATATTCACCCTAATTTTATACATCTTCTAAAAATAAATATGTCTGCAATACAGAATCAGGATTGAGTGAAATACTATCAATTTTTTCTTCCATCAGCCATTTTGCTAAATCAGGATGATCTGAAGGACCTTGTCCGCAAATTCCCACATATTTTCCTGCCTTTTTACAGGCTCGAATGGCTTGTGATAATAAAATTTTTATCGCAGCATTTCGTTCATCAAAATAATGCGCTACTAAAGCAGAGTCTCTATCCAACCCTAAAGTTAATTGGGTTAAATCATTGGAACCAATAGAAAAACCATCAAAGTGTTCTAAAAATTGTTCTGCTAATAATGCATTTGAAGGTAATTCACACATCATAATGACGCGCAAGCCATGTTCACCACGCTTTAAGCCAAATTCAGCTAAAGCATCAATGACTTGCTTTGCTTCATCGACGGTACGAACAAATGGAATCATTACTTCCACATTCGTTAACCCCATCTCTTCTCGCACGCGTTTTACCGCTTGACACTCTAAGGCAAAACAATCTTTAAAATCTTCTGAAATATAACGAGAGGCCCCACGATATCCCAGCATAGGATTTTCTTCTGATGGTTCATAAGCCTCACCGCCAAGCAAATTAGCATATTCATTTGATTTAAAATCAGATAAACGCACAATCACAGGTTTAGGTGCAAAAGCTGCCGCAATGGTTGCAATTCCCTCTTTTAATTTTTCAACATAAAATTCAACGGGATTACCATAAGCTGCTGTTTTTTGTTTAATTTCTTCTTTCAAGGCTGCATCTTTCAATGAATCAAAATTTAACAAAGCCTTAGGATGTATCCCAATAGAGTTAGAAATTAAAAATTCTAATCGTGCTAATCCAACACCTTCATTAGGTAAAGATTGGAAAGCCAAAGCTCGTTCAGGATTACCCACATTTAACATAACTTTTAAAGGAAGCTTAGGTACATGATTCACATCGACTCTCTTCACTTGAAAATCTAATAATCCTTTGTAAACAAAACCTGTGTCTCCCTCTGCACACGAAACAGTAACCTCTTCACCTTCTTTAATATGAACTGTTGCATCGCCGCAACCTACCACAGCAGGAATACCTAACTCGCGTGCAATGATAGCTGCATGGCAAGTACGTCCGCCACGATTAGTGACAATGGCCGCAGCCTTTTTCATGACGGGTTCCCAATCAGGATCTGTCATATCAGAAATCAGAACATCTCCAACTTGAACACGACCAATTTCAGAAACATCTTTAATCACTCGAGCAACACCCTTGCCAATTTTTTGACCAACACTACGTCCTTCCGTCAGAATAGCACTATGTTCAGAAATCGTATATTGCTCTAATATTTGCTTACTCGCACGACTTTTTACTGTTTCTGGGCGCGCTTGAAGAATATATAACTCACCATCTTGACCATCTTTGCCCCATTCAATATCCATGGGCTTTCCATAATGAGCTTCAATAGCCACAGCTTTTCGTGCTAAATTCTCTACATCCGCTGAAGTTAATGAAAACTGATGTTGTTCATGGGTAGCGACTTCAACAATTTTGACAGGCTCTTTCTCCCCCGCAGGAGCATAAACCATTTTATGATGTTTACTGCCTAAATTACGGCGAATAATAGCTGGACGCCCTTCTTTTAATGCTGGTTTATAAACTAAAAATTCGTCAGGATTGACCGCGCCTTGCACCACCATTTCGCCCAATCCATAAGAAGAGGTTATAAAAACAACATTTTCAAATCCAGACTCTGTATCGACAGAAAACATTACACCACTGGCACCACAATCACTGCGGACCATACGCTGAATACCTACAGATAATGATACCTTTTCATGCGAGAAATTTTGGTGTTCACGATAAGCAATGGCACGATCATTAAACAAAGAAGCAAACACTTTTTTAACTGCTTCAAGGACCGCATCAATTCCTGACACATTAAGAAATGTTTCCTGTTGTCCGGCAAATGAAGCTTCAGGTAAATCTTCTGCGGTGGCAGATGAGCGAACTGCTACAGAACAATTAGGATTCTTTTTCAATAATTGTTCATAAGCCTCTCGAACAGCATGCTCCATTTCTGGTTCAAACTTAGCCTCCATCATCCATTGTCGCAATTGAGCACCTGTTTTAGCCAGAGCAGCAACATCATCCACATTTAATGCATCCAAAGCGGCATAAATTTTTTCGTGCAAATGGTTATGTTTTAAAAAAGACTGAAAAGCAAACGCTGTCGTCGCAAAACCACCTGGAACAGCTACATCCACTTCACTTAAATGTTTAATCATTTCGCCCAAAGAAGCATTCTTTCCACCGACTTCTTCTAAATCTTTCAATGTAATTTGCTCAAACCACAAAACATATGGATGCATCACCGACTCCCACTTAATTACTTAACTAAAATAGACAGGAAGTATACTCCATCCTATTCGTCGTTTCAAAATGTTTAACCTAAAAATTTCTTAATTCTGAATTAAGGTAACTGATGTATAATCTGCGTCTAATTTTATTAACTCTGAGGTTACACCACAAATGATTGCCCATAAATTTTTAATGAATTCTTGCCTAATGCTCGCTTTAGGAATGACAACAATGACTGCCAACGCAAATACTGTAAGTATTACAACAGCTAATAATGGAACTGTTTCTATTAATACATACAAAATTTCTCAAAGCACTTATGGAACAGAACAAAACACGTATGTGCATAAAGTAACCGCTACCGACGCCAATGGAAAAGAATATTCAAGTAAAGGTAAAACTACTGTTAAAAAGTCTTATGGTCCTGACGTAGAAAATGCGTCTGTTTCCATTACCTCTAACCATGGCTCAGCAGTATCAGAAAAAAACGTATCAAAAATTACAGGCGGGACTTACATTGAACTCTCTAAAGACAGTAAGAGCATAGAACATTATAATTCTTCAGGCGAACCTGGAATGCTTGAATATCATGGCAGCTACTTTAGCGCCACCAAAAATGATAATGGCACACAAATTGCACGAACTGCTTCAAATCACCTTGTAGGCCCTAACGGTAATTTACTTGAAACAAGCAGCGCAACTACTATTACCAAAGTAATGGATTCTGCTACTAAAGTAGAACATCCTGGTCCGCAATATGTGATGATTAATGGTCAGCCTGTAAATCATAAAAAACTGGTTCTTGCTAAGTGAACTCAAGTCACATTGAGTTAAGATGTATGCCTCGTAGATCTCCCCCCTCGAGGCAGGTATCTTCTCGTCTTGCTGTATTTTCTGAATGCACCATATGTCGAAAAATCTTTTTATTATTAGTAATTTTTTATTACATAAATTATTCCAAGATAAACAGAGGCCTTATATAGCATTTTCAATTTTTGACACCAATTTATCCACAACCTGAGAACTTTTTAACCACGTATAATGATTACTGGCATACTCTATTACGGAAAAATGAGTGTCTGGTAATAAATGAGACAAATAATTATCGCGTGTCGACACATAATGCTTTGAAATTGAAGACATCACTTCGGCGCTTTCGTCGGTGAACACATCTGACACTTTTTTTAATTCTGAAGCTTCTAATGCTTCTTTTGCCTGAAATAAAATAACATTTTTGAGTCTTTGCAGAGCTTCTTCACTTAGCGATTCAGGCGCATACCGACAATTAATATTATTGCCAAAATCAGGTATCCATTGTTCAAAGACAGTTTTACAATTAAATTGTGAGTCAAACATTCCCAGAAAATGGATTTCATCGCCCATCATAGCTAACTGTCGAGACACCTCAAAGGCTATCGTTCCACCGAAACACCAGCCTAAGAAACAATAAGGCCCTTGGGGTTGAATAGCTTTGATGTATTGAATATAAAACTCTGCTAAAAAGGGATAATAAACATTATGACTTTGATGCTCTAGATCAATCGTTTTTTGAATATGTAAATAATAATTATTAAAAGCTATAACATTATATTGCTCTAATTTTGGCAGGAGATCGGATAAATAACTTTCAGCTCCACCATCTCCAGGTGGGAATAAAAATAAATTACGTGCTTTAGCAGGATAGATAACATAGGGTTCAAAATCTTTTTTAAAGTCATTAATTGCATAAACGTGTTCTTCGGTTTGCATAAGATAACGAATCAATATTTTTAATTTATTTTCAAATAATGAGGTTAAGGTTTGTAAGGTATGTTGCTCACAACGACTGACTAAATAAAAATGCGCTTGTCCCTCTATAACCAAACCACCCACTTTAAGTAAATCATTATCGATATTTTCAGAAGCAATATTTACTCCCGTGGATTCATTCACTAAATTCCATTCTGATTGGTTAGAGGAAGAGTTCTGCTCAAATTGTCCTAAATAATTGAAACTGACTCGAGGCAAAGAATTATCTTCATATCCAAAAAGCGGGCCAAACCCAACACCTTTATTGGGTACAGTCCTTAAAGCCATTTTAACCTGCTGAATCGATTGTTTCCAATCATCAGAATTGATCTTTAAAGAAATGGGATACATCGATGTAAACCATCCCACTGTATGGGTAATATCAGCGCGCTCGTCAATTTCTTCTCGTCCATGCCCTTCAAGTAAAATATGATTGACTTCTATCTGTGTCATTTCACTTAATGCCAGACAAAGCGCTGTTAAAAGCACATCATTCATTTCCGTGTAATACGCTTGATGGCTGTCTGTTAATAACTGACGTGTTGTGGCTGCATCCAATGTAAAGTTTACTTGATGAAGCGCACTGCTGACTGGACTCAATAATTGACTCATAGGTTCTTGGCTATGAGACAAATCAGCTAACACATTTTGCCAGTAAGTTTTTTCTTTTGTTTGCTGTTTAGCATAATTCGCCAGAACTTTCCTCCACTGACGATAACTTGTGCCTTTTTTGCCAAGCAATACCTCTGCATCTTGTGCTATAAAAGTTTTGACACCCATATCTTCCAACTTTTGATACAAGGTTTTTATATCTTGGACAATAATACGCCAGCTCACTGAATCAACGAGTAGATGGTGCAGCGCAAAAAATAATCGGCAACTTCCATCTTCAAAACCCTCAATATAACCAATGCTATAAAGCGGTTGAGACTCCAGATCAAAATGATTTTGCCATGAAGTTAAAATAGCTTCATATTCCGCTTCATTTTTGACTTCAAGCCTATTTAAATAATTTAAGACAGGCACATTTTTATCTGCATAAAATTGTTGCCATCCTTTATTTTTATCATAAGAATATTGCAAGCGAAATGCGTCATGATATTCAAATAATTTGGTCAAACAATGCCTCAAAAAGTCTTGTTCTAGTGGCCTTACTTTTATCACAAAAGCTTGGTTCCAATGGCCTGGCTTTGGATATGTCTCATCCAATACTTTTTCTAAAAACCAACTTTGTATAGGCAATAACTCAACTTCCCCGGTTAATACACCACTTTCTTGATGCATGGGTTGCTCTAATTTTTTTGCTTGCACTTCCTGAATATAATCATGTAGTCGTTCGGCTGTTCTATGCTGAAAAATATCTTTCACGCTAATAGACACATTGAGATGTTGCCGTAATCGGCTGACAGTTTGGATACTGACAATACTATCTCCCCCCAAACGGAAGAAGTCATCATGAATACCTACTTTGTCTGTTTCTAGTCCTAATACTTCAGCAAAAATAGCGCAAATTTGCTTTTCTAGTTCGCTTCGTGGCGCCACATAATTATTGATAATGGTATATTCTGGTTTAGGCAACGCACGACGCTCAAGTTTTCCATTACTAGTCAGTGGTAAAACTGTTAAAAACATTAAAGCTTGTGGAACCATATATTCCGGCAAATAAGAACGCAAATCGCTCCATAACGCTTTTTCATCTAAAGGTTCTTTGGAAACATAATAAGCTATCAGGTGCTGATTTTCATCAACTAACACTACGGCATGTTTTACGCCAGGAAACGCCAACAGTCGATGTTCAATTTCGCCAGTTTCAATACGATGTCCGCGAATTTTTACCTGAAAATCGTTACGGCCAATATATTCTATATTTCCGTCAGGAAGATACCGGGCTAAATCACCTGTTTTATATATTTTATTATATAATTCTGTGCCTGTCTCAAAAGGATTATTGATGAAGCGTTCCGCGGTTAATTTAGTCTGGTTCAAATAGCCTCGTGCTAAACCTCTTCCTCCAATATACAGCTCGCCTATCGCCCCGACAGGTAATGGATTCAGACTCTCATTTAACACATAGATTT
>JAJZTL010000021.1 GCA_021848965.1 Pseudomonadota bacterium | reverse complement strand
GCTGGCGTTTCTACCGCTTTTAATTTACCATCTTTCATATGGCGTACTCCTATGTTATTTATTCGAAACAAACTATAGGATACGCCACCTAACTTATCTTGTCATACACCAGATTCAACTATAACTCCAATATTTTTTTGTTGGTGGCAATCGATGAAGCCAATAATTCTGTGTTGTCCCCTTCATTATTAATAGGCTACCATGCTGAAGAACTATTGAGATAGTTTCTTTCGTTTGCTTGTTTTTAAATGAGAATTTACGTTCTGCGCCAAAACTGAGAGATCCTATTGCCCCATTTTTTTTCAAATCTCTTTCAGCATCGCTATGCCATGCCATCCCTTCATTACCATCATGATATAAATTAAGAAGACATGAGTTGTAAGTTTCGTTACTGTTTTCCTCCACCATTGTTTTTAACTCATCAAGAATAGGAATCCAAGGTTTGGCTGTTTTAGTTATTTTTGAATAAGTATATGAAAATGGTTGAGTTGCATACCATGCTACCTTACGCTTGGTTACTATCTTTTTCCCAAAGATAATTGCTTCATCATTTTCCCATGCAATATTGTGTAGAAGTCCATTATAAAAATCATTGGCAGTTTCTAATGGCATAATAGCGCCGTAATAATTCACCGTACCTTCATAAGGAAGTAAATTATGTGATTGTTTATGTTGTTCAAAAAACTCCATCTGTTCTCTCTATTATTCTCTTAATCCTTTATATAAATCAGAGCTATCGTCAAATGTTGTGTATGGATAAGATTCATTAGGCGGCTTCCTGAGTATTTTTTTCAGTTAATAGAGAGTCAGATTCCGAAGAAACGAATACTCCATCCGTAAACTTTACCCCGTTAATTACATTATTTAAATGTTCAAATCCTCTTATTCTAATCCAACGTTCTTCAGCCTGTTGAAATATTTTGAAGACCATCGTTAATATAGTTTTTTGAGAAAAAGCTCCTTTAGCTTTATAGGTGCGATTTCTCAATGTGGCAAACGTAGATTCAATTGGATTGGTTGTTCTCAAATGAATCCAGTGTTCTGCCGGAAAATCATAAAAGGCCAGTAATGCTTCACGATCTTTTTCAAGACATTCTACTGCCTTTGGATATTTGGCTTTGAAGTCCCGAATAAAGCGTTCAAAGGCTTTGTTAGCAGCTTCTCGTGTGGCTGATTTAAATATTTCATAGAGCATGCTCTTCGCTTTATTTTGTTGTGGTTTGGGCAATTTATCCAGAACATTCCCCATTTTATGAAACCAACAACGTTGATGCGTTACTTCAGGAAATACTTGTTTAATCGCACTCCAAAAACCCAATGCACCATCGCCAACAACTAATGACGGGGACTCAATGCCAGCCTCTTTTAAATCGCGTAATAAACTCAGCCAGGATTCGGTGCTTTCTCGAAAACCATCTTCCAATGCAATCAACTCTTTTTTACCTTCGGTTGTAACACCCAAAATAACCAACACACAGTGGCGCTCATCGTTCCTTACTCAAAAACCAACACCATCAACCCACCAATAAACAAAGCGCTTTTTCTCCAATGAACGTTTTCTCCAGGTATTATACTCATCAAACCACACACTTTTTAATCGACTAATAACACCCGGAGATAAATTGTTTACCTGCTCCCCAAATAAAGGTTCCAATGCTTTTTGAAAATCATTTTCCGATAACCCTTTTAAATATAGTAACGGTAATGCCTCATTCATCGATGTGGCTCTGCGCAAATAACGAGGAATCAATTTTGATTGAAACTTTATCATCTCATCATTGTCTTTCTGTCGGTCACGCGTTCTCGGTATCTTAACGTCTACTTCACCAATACCCGTTAATAGTGAACGTTCGGGTAAATAACCATTTCTAACAATACGTTCTTTTCCATTAGACAGCTTCTCACTGACTTCGGACAAAAATATTTCTAATTCAGATTCGATGGCTTCCGCGATTAAACGCTTCGCTCCATTTCTCAATAATTCTGTAATGGCATCTGTAAATGCTGGCTTTTTAAAATCAACTACATTATTCTCTCTCATGTGGTGTTTCCTCTGTTGTTTAGTCACAATCAGGATACACCACCTAATTCATTTTTTCATGCCGTACACAACTTTTGATTATAGCTCCATCCAGCGTGACAACATTATCTATCATTTCAGAATAAACATTCTTTTTAATATCATTAGCCGAGATCAATACTAAAAAAATCTGTTTATTGGTTCGAGTAACATTTTTAAAAATTTTAATTTTATTATTTAGCTGCGCTGCATATAATTTGCTAATTTCAAATGGTTTTAACGTGTATTTAATTTCACATAAAGTAATAGCATTATCTTTTCTATCAAAGAGTAGATCAATTTGCGCTCCTTGCTCACCGGCTTTTTTTGCCGGTGTATATTTCCATGTACTCGCTATAGCTGTTGGACTTAGATGCAGTGCATCACTAATCTCAAAAATATGTTTATAGCAAATAGCCTCAAAAGCATAGCCAGACCAACTATACCATTCTGGCGTTGATTGAATACTTGTCCAATAGCCTTTCTTCATTCCTCTTGCAAGTAAAGTTTCTTTTAATGGTTCAATCCAGTGAAAATAAAACAACGTATATTCATCAATCACTTTATAATATACGCCTTTCTTACTGTGTAAATGTGGCTTAAATCTTATAATAAAGCTAGCATCTTCTAACGCTTTTAACTTCTCACTTCCTCTTCCACCTTTGGAAAAATCTTTGATTTTACTAAACAGTTCTTCTTGATCTATGCCGTAATGATGTTTGGCAATTTCACGTACGATGCTAATGTAAATATCGGCATCTTCAAATAATGCCGAAAATACGTTATTAAATTCTTCTATAAAAAAGCTTTTTCGACTGAAGGCTAATTGCTCAATGTTTTGTGCCGCAGACAGGCCTTTTTTAATATAAGAAAGATAATAAGGCACGCCACCCAACACCATATAAAGTTCAGTAATTTGTTGATGATTTAATTGAATGCCCTGAGAGTTTAAAAAATGTTTAGTTTCATCTAAATTATAAGGCTCTAAATGAATGGTGCGTGTGATGCGATTATGCAGTCCACCTTTATTATGAATGATTTTTTTAATAATCCATGCCGCAGAAGAACCGCAAATAACCAACTTAATTCGGCTATCACTAGACCAATATTGATTCCAAAAATAATCAAGATTTTGCAGGAGTTTAGAGTTTTTTGTTGCCATCCAAGGAAATTCATCAAGAAATAAGACAATTTTTTTATTTGAAGGCACAGAATTTATAGCGTCATGCAGTGCTTGAAAGGTTTCTTGCCAATTTTTTCCACGTTTAAGCTGAGCACCTTTATAAAAAGTTTTTCCTATTTGCTGAGTAAAATTATTGATTTGTTCTTTTAACGGACCCTTTAAGGTGCCTGTTGTATTCAAAAAAATGATATTCTTTTTAAGTTTGAAAAAATGTCGAATGAGCATTGTTTTTCCAACTCGACGGCGGCCATAAATAGCGAGAAATTCAGCTTTTTTCGAAGCTAAAAGCTCTTCTAGTATTGTTTTTTCTTCTTCGCGCCCAATGATTTTTTCTAACATTTTTAATTCTAGTGCCAAACATAATTATAGTGCCGCTTGGAATGCTAATACAGACGGCACTATAATACAAATTGCTTTAAAAATTATTGTCCATTAAAACCTCTTTTGAAGGAATCCTATCAATCATATCTATCTCATTATTAATCATAAAGTCAAAGGTATTTGACGGTAATTTATGGTTGTTTCCCAAGAAAAATAAGCCTCATAAATTATACTAGTAGTCAAAACTACTAGTTGTATTTGATGTAAATACGCCCTTTCAGCGATTCAATTTAATAAAATCTTCTTGTGTCATTGCCCAATGCTCATGCTCCTGCCAAATACCATTAATTTTAAGATAATGCGGCGAAGAGCCTTCATAGCGAAAACCATTGCTTTTCACTAACTGAATGGATTGGGTATTTGTGGGTTGAATGTTCGCCTCGATTCGGTGTAATGCTAATTCATTAAAAAAATGATTGAGAAGTTTTTTCAATCCAGCACTCATGTAACCTTCTCCGGCATAATGAGCAACCGCATAAAACCCCAAATACGCATTTTGAAACAATCCACGTACGATTTCATTGAGATTAAATACACCAGCAATATTATTGGCAAGATCGCAAACTACATACCCCTTATGGCGGTCTTGCTGAAAACGTTCAAAGTACTGATCAAATTCTTCGTTCGTTGAAGGTGCTTTAACCCATGGATGATGGAAAGATTGGCTGTGCTGCATAGCAAAAATAAATGCGGCTTTATCATCTTGTTTGATTTCGCGGAAAATAACGTCGTTTTTCATGTTTTATGATATTTTTGCTTTAGTTTATTGGCTAACAACGGTATGGAGCACCAACCAATAACACCTTCAATGATTAACACGATACCCACTATCATAAAAAATACTTTTCCGAGACCTATAAGTACCGCTAAGCAAAGCGCTATTCCAATGACAGTACGATTAATTCGATCAGTTTTATCAATATTGCATTTCATGAAATACCTCATTTAATTCAAAATACTTGAGAAAGATGGCTGTTGTGTCACTCTTTCGACGTATTTTGTTAAGTGCTTCCAAGCATCAATAGAGACACCTGCTTTTTTTAACGCTATTAGCTGAACCACAATAGCGGTATCTGCCATGGAAAATCGTTGATCTGCTAACCATTCATTTTGCCCTACGGTATGATCCAAGTATGTGAGCATAGGCGGTAATTCAACTGAAACAGCTTTCTCAACAATAGCTTGATCGGTGGGTTGATTTAACAATGCCGGCTTAATAATATTCTGAAAAAGAATCTTTTTATAGGCAACCTCTGTCAATGTCGTATCCGCATAACGCTCAAACCATAATGCTTTGGCATATTCTTTTGAATTATCAGGGTAAAGTTTTTTGTCGGATGAAAACTCCCGATCCAAAAAAGCGGTGATCACTGATGAATCCGCAATGCCCCAATCATCAATTTGTAGTACGGGTATTTTCCCCAAAGGGCTTAAACGTTCAAACTCTGAAGGAATAGGCTCCTTTCTTAACATCAAGAGGCTTTTCGGTAGAACTTGTCGATGTTCATAAGAAAGATTTTTCTCCGCTAATGCTATCATTACTTTTTGAACATAGGGCGAACCTTTTACACCCCACAATATTATTTTTTCAGTGTTTTTCATGTTGATCTCAAAATAATTTATTCATTCATCAAAGTAGTTAATCCGCCATCAATTAGCAAATCAAAACCTACAATTGACGCTGCACTGGGTGACGATAAAAAAGCCACAGCATCAGCAATTTCCTCAGGACTTGCAAATTCTCCGGTAGGCAGTGTTTTTTTATGTTGCTCAATAAACTCAGGTGGATACATTTCTGTGGAAGTATAGCCAGGAGAAATGGAATTAACTCGAATGCCTCGATGAATTAAATCCGCTGAAAAATTTTTAGCGAGCATGCTCACCGCTGCTTTGGTAGAAGAATAAACACTGTGCGATGACCATCCTCGTTGAGTTGCCATAGAAGAAATTAATACGACTGATGCCTTGTTATTAAGATACGGAATGGCTCGTTGTACCGTGAAGTAAATGCCTTTGAAGTTAATATTCACCATTTCATCAAAATATGCTTCATCTACTTCATCAAGCGCTCGACGGCTAGCAATACCCGCACAGGCGACTAAAATATCAATTTTTCCGAGTTTTTCTTCTGTTATTTGAAAAAATGAGTCCAAGTCAGATAATTTACTGACATCGCCGGCAATGGCAACCGATTCACGCAAAGTCGTGTTAATTTGCTCCAGTTTACATTCATCTCGACCAAAAATAGCTACTTTAGCCCCTTCCTGACTGAACTTTTGAGCGATTGTTTTACCAATCCCACTATTTCCGCCTGTAATCGCGATAACCTTTTCGTTAAAAATCATTACTTCAAGCCTCTTCACTAAATAGTCTACAACGCCAATCTTCAACAATTGCTGTATCTTTGTTATTGACGTATATTTCAAAAGCATTTTTCACATAGTCAGCGGCACAATGTATATCAAATGCCTGTATGTTGACATATTCCTAATGCGCCTAAATTAAAGAGAAACATTCGGATATTGTTTTAACATATTGGCATCATAACTGATAATACCTTCATAATCACTGACGCTAATTTTTTTTACCAAATTAGGATCAGCAATCAATGCACGGCCCAAAGCAACAAGATCAAACTCCTTTTTATCTATTCGCTCTGCCATTTCTTCTACCCAAAGGGAATGCTGAGGCTTATCAGCCGCTTTTTCGCCTAAATAAGTTTGAATAAAATCCAAATTTAATCCTAAAGAACCCACTGCTATCACTGGTTTTCCCGTGAGCTTTTTAGTCCATCCTGCAAGATGAGCTGACGATCCAGAAAACTCTGGTGTCGTGAGTTTTCTCGTACTACAGTGAAATATATCAACGCCTGCATCAACTAAAGGTTCTAAAAAAGAAGCCAATTCCTCTGGGGTATGGGCAAGTTTCGCTTGATAAGCGCTCAGTTTCCATTGTGAATAGCGTAATATAATAGGGAAATCTTGTCCCACAGCACATCGAATGGCATGAATGACTTCACACGCAAAACGCGTTCTTTCTGCCAGTGTTTTGCCACCATAAGCATCTAAACGCTTATTGGTATAATCCCAAAAAAATTGATCCAATAAATAACCGTGAGCACCGTGTAATTCTATTCCATCACACTCAATTTCTTTTGCTGTGATAGCCGCTTTTACGTAATCTTCTATGGTTTGTTGAATATCTTTTTCTGTCATCACAATAGGGACTTCTGATTTAAACGCATGAGGATGGATAACTGCTGAAGGACCATATCCTGGTTGATTAAGATTAGGT
Source organism: Pseudomonadota bacterium (assembly GCA_021848965.1). Lineage (GTDB taxonomy): Bacteria > Pseudomonadota > Gammaproteobacteria > Legionellales > Legionellaceae > CABHON01. Next base: position 23,386 of record JAJZTL010000021.1, on the reverse strand, counting down.
TCGCAGCCTGTTTGACGGACGCTACCCACATGCCACAATTGCGGCACAAATTTTCCACCTGCTTCGTGTATCGCCGTAATGATTTTTTTCCATCCCGCAATGGCCGCTTCGCCATAAAAATGAGGGACTTTTTCCGGATCACTGAAACTATTTTCAGCGGCATACGGATTAATGTAAGTACCCTCACTGATAATGAGACCCACACCACCTTGAGCACGTGTTGCATAATATTTCACATTATTTTCATTCGGAATATTACCGGGAGATTGAGCACGAGTCATCGGTGCCATCACAAATCGATTAGGTATGGTAAGTTTTTTTAATGAAAATGGTTGAAATAATGCGGATGATGTATTCATGTGGTTTCCGTCTGTTTATTTTGCATCTAATAAAATGGCCAATTGAATACAAGGCTCTTCTGTTCGGTTGCTCCAAGCATGATTGGTGGCGCATTGAATAACAATATCACCTGGATTTAGCACTGTTTCTGTGTCTTCCATCATCAAAAACAGTTGCCCTGATAAAAGAATAATATAATCCAGTGTCGCTGTTTGATGCATCAATGGGTGAGACTGACCGGATTTGTCGGGAAAATATCGCTTCACCGTAGAATCAGGAGGAATAACCACATAACGAAATAAGCTTCCGCTAGGTAATACATTGGGCAGAACATTATTTTCTGAAACTTTAGATGAAAAAGAATTAACTGGCATTCCTTGCGATGCCCACACATCAGAAATCACAAAGCCCGATTCGTGTTGAATAACATGTTCAGCAAGTCCATCGCTAACAATGGTATCTTTTTCATTTTTTCGTCCCGTCACAATGACTCTAGGAATATTTTGCATGATAGGTTTCTCTTTTATTATTTTACAAGTCTATCATATTTGCACAATAAGAACTCACCGTATTTTGTACGGAGTTTCCGACAAATTATGTTAGAATTAAGAGTATTAAAGTAATCCATGTTGGTTTGTAATGAACAACGATACATTAGAACAATTTTTGCACAACATACGCTTTATGCTGGATAATTTGCCAGGGCTTTTTTTTGTAAAAGATTTAAGCTCGCATTATGTTGGAGCAAGTCAAAATTGTGAAAAAGCGCTTGGCCTTAAAATTAATACCTTAATAGGCAAATCCGATTACGAATTCCCTTGGGCAAAATGTGCGAGCAATTATCGACAAAATGATGTTACCGCCTTAAATCAAAAAAAATCAGATGTATTAGAGCCTATTCCATTAGGCAGTGGATTAGTATTGGCCACACGATGTGTCAGGGTACCTGTTTGCGATAATGAAGGTAAAGTATTAGGTCTATTAGGGCAAGTCAATGTTTTTTCCAGTAATGATTCTTTTAATAAAGCGCTACAAACATTGAGTCAGATAGACGGCGCTTATGGGTTACATGAGACAACTTATACGCAGTATCATCTTACTGAATACCAAAATAAATTTCATTTTACTGCGCGAGAAACCGAGTGTTTGTTTTTGATGCTGCGGGGAAAAACGGCGAAAGAAATTGGCACTTTTTTAGAAATATCCAAACGTACCGTGGAACAATACATCGAAAATATTAAGAACAAAATGGGTGTTTCGACACGTTCTGAAGTCATTGCCACCGCTATTGAAGCAGGATTGCTTGACGTGATTCCAAAAAATGAAGTATTTGCGAATTTATGCAAAAATTCTCAAAAATGGCAAAACTTTTTGGATCCTATATAGTTTCCTACGACATAATACAACTGGTGCTTCCTGTTTCTTCAAGTGCCAATGCTATCTCACGCTCTGCTTGAGTAATACATCCCGGATCTCCTTGCAAAGCCCAGACTTCTTCTTTCTTTTCTGGAATCAGTCCTTTTCGTGCTGCTGCTTCCATCAATATTTCCAAACCATGGCACTCTCTATTCCGAATGCGGCCTTTTAAAGCACGCCACTCTTCATCCGTGATAGTCAAATCGCTTCTTTCAATATTAATACTTCTTCCATCAACTAGATAGCTGGTAATATGATTCTCTAATTCTCGAATCTCAAAATATACACATTTTTTTATATCTTGCTCATTCTTCGTAAACTGCCTATATCCTGGACGCGCGGAGATGAATCTCGCAAAACTATGTCTCGTGCGCTGAAAAAGCATATTTGAATTATCTTCCACTACTCGCGGATAATAGGTTTTGATGGTTAATTCCTCTGGCGTAGTACGTTGCACCACAAAAGAATGCTGTCCATCACGAAATAAAGTGGAACAATTTTTCTTAAAGAACCCTTTGAATTCGCTTAATTCTTGGTTAGAAACTTCAAAGGTAAGCGCATTGGCATTTCTATTTTCTCTTTGTTGCCAGAATTGTAAGAATTTTTTAATGTTTTCGTGAATAAAAGCCTGCGATGGCATACAAACTTTTGCAATAACAAACATTAACTCTCTCAGTTGCTGAATTTCATCATGACAAGATTCAAGATTTGAGCGAATCAATTCCAACTGACCTTGTATGTTGAGAGATTGTTGCATTATTTCTTGAGTTTCTCGCTTTTGCTCTTGTAGTAGAGCAATTAAATCATTTAAACCGACAATGCGCTCAGGATTACCATGCATATCACAAATGCGAGTGTATATGGTTACTTTAGGTTCACGGTAATAACAATCTGACATATACCACCCAAAACCTTTATACTCAGCATGAAATTGAGAGTGTTTTTCCTCAGTTTGCTCCGGCAAATCTATGTCTTTTACCCAATATTTACTACAAGAAAAATATTCTTCATTAAAGCTAAGCAGTATAGGTTCCCCTTGCAAAGATATTCTTGCAAATCTGCATCTGTTTAGACCAGCCGTATGACCTAAGATAATTAATTCCGACAGACCTAATGATAATGGTGCAGAAAAAATGCGTAATAAATTTATAGCACCACCTTTTATAAAATCTCTATCTCTGCTTAATTCTGGATCCCACCAACTTTTAAAATAGTCAAAGTGATGTCCTGCATCTAACTCAATCCTTGAAATAGGTGCTTTTCCATCATAAGAAAAATTTTCTTGATAACGATACGTAGTAGAATAACCTCCTGTTTCTTCATTATAAGAAGTTTCCTTCTGAGGAATTATTTTTTCTGATTTCACCCAAAAAGGCTTTTCACACGTTTCTCGACGATCTATATTAGCTAACTCTTGCATTGCCTCTCGAATAGACGTTTCTATATTAGCTAGGTGCTGCTGGTGATTTCTTTGCTCAATATTCAGCATGAGATAGTTATAGTGATCAAACAAGAATTTTTCTTTTTCCAATAAATTTAAAAAAACGACGGATTGTGCCAATACTTTGTTCATCAATCGTTCTGTTTCATTATCTGAAACGATGAAATCAATCCTTTTTAATTTTTCTAGTTGCTCAATATCATGAACGCTTAACTCATTTAAAAGCATTTTTTTATTCCTCTCGCAAATATTTATATATTAATGGGGGACGATGAAAAGAAACACCGTATTAAATACGGTACTCTTTATTTATCTGGTATGCACACTCGGATCCGATGCTCATCTGGATCTAATGCGATAAAAGTGAGTCCAAAGACTGCCTCATGCAGATCTTGTTCGATGATAACACCCAGTTTTTTCCATCGCTTGTATATCTCACGTACTTCAACTTCATTGTCTACCATGAATGACAGCTCCATTCGATGCCCCGTTCCTCCGGAAACAAAATTGGTGGCTTGTGTAGACCATAAGCTAAACGCTAATCCATTTTCAAAAGAAAAAGCAACATAAGTTGGAAAAGTGGCTATCGGTTTTTTTGAAAAAATCTTTTCATAAAATAATGCACTTTCCAACGGATTTTTCACATAAAACAGTACTAAATTGGGTGTCAGTATCATATTCATTCTCCTCATTAAAAATTGTGTTCATTGGCATTATATAAGATAATACTGTCAAAATATGGCAGTAGCGAGAAAATGATGAACAAAACTGAAAGACTGTTAAATTTGTTACAATTGCTCAGAGGTTATCGTTATCCTGTTTCGGGGCAATGCCTCGCCGAACGATTAAATGTTAGTATTCGAACTTTATATCGCGATATTGCTTCACTACAAGCGCAAGGTGCTCATATTGAAGGAACCGCGGGTCAAGGATATGTGCTAAAACCATCATTTTTTCTTCCTCCACTAATGTTTACCAGTAATGAGGTTCAAGCATTGCTATTAGGTATGCAATGGGTAACACAGTATGGCGATATGCCATTATCTCACGCCGCAACAGAAGTCTTAAATAAGATACTGTATGTTTTACCCAGCAACATTAAAAACACCCTCCATGCGTTCTCGCTGAGAGTGGGTCCTCCAGCTACCGAATCTTTCAAAACAGAAGATCTTTCTCTGCTACGAGAAGCCATTGCACACCAGAAAAAAATTGAATTATCGTATCAGTCTGAGAAAAATCAAAAAACTCAGCGAATAATCTGGCCATTCACTATTGGATATTTTACACACACGCGCATATTAGTTGCATGGTGTGAGGAAAAAAAAGACTTTCGAGATTTTAAAACAAGCAACATCCTTTCCATCAAAATCTTAGACGAATATTTCCCCGATTCCACTGATCGTCTTTTTCAAAAATGGCAAAAAATAGCATTAAAAAAATATTGTGGATAAAAAGTGTTTATTACTCTATGGCCAAAACAGCTTCGATATTATGTCCGTTTGGATCAATAATAAAAGCAGCATAATAATTTTTGGTGTATTGTGGTCTTGGCCCAGGCTCTCCATTGCAACGTCCACCTGCTTTCAGGGCCTGGCTATGAAATTCGTGGATCTGCTCCTTGCTCTGTACAAGAAAGGCAATATGGCAAGGCGTTAATGTATCGTTACCTTTATGTTGAGCAATTTCGAAAAGAGCGCCATCACCCACATCAAATGACCAAAAATTTCCTTCTTCTCCAAAAGAAATTGCATAGCCTAATGGTTCAAAGATTTTTTGATAAAAGTGCTTGCCTTTTTCTAAATCAATGACATATATCAAAACGTGATCAATCAACTTTATTTTTCTCGTAATATTTTTTGGCAATAATACTCAATAATCCACATGACATCAAAAGGAACAAGATCATACCTGCCAAAGGTGTCATCGTCGTAGATTTCAATTGTGCGCCTAAAAAAGAACCAAAAACAGAGGCGATTATCAACACAATAACACCCATGAAAGCCCCTGCTGTAGCGGCCATTGCGCTTGGAAATATAGCCATTCCTTGAGCATAATACGTGGACAAAACAATACCGCCACAGTATAAAATAAGGCACATAGGAATGACCAAGGCAAGAAGATTCAGCGTTTTAAGCGATAATAGTAGCAAGGTAACACCACCGAACAACATCATCAATAAACCACTTTTAATTCTCTTGCGTTTTTCGACATTTTGAAGCATTCTTCCCGTAGAGGTTCCTAAAAACCACGCCAATCCCATCACCAAAGCAACATATCCGTAGGCGACCACAGAATAATGCATGACTTCTTCTATCAGAAATGGCGCGACTACATTAAAAAGAATTAAAAGACTGTAAATACTGCCGGTAATGAGAGAAATCAACCAAAACTCAACATGGCTTAAAACAGTTTTGGATGAATGAAACCAATGATGAAAACTGAGTGGTTGTTTTATTTTTAATGTTTCTGGCAGACAAAAAGCAGCCAACACAAAGCAAACCAATGCATAGCCACTTAAAAAAATAAAATTCATTTGCCAACCAAAATAATGCTGTAAATATCCCCCAATAGTTGGTGCAATAATAGGCCCAATGGCATAGGCAATCAGCACATAATTAGACATCGCCTCTAATTTCTTACCTTGAAATAAATCCACTAACATGGCACGACAAGCAACGGTATAAGTGCCAACGGCTAACCCTTGCAAAAATCGCAAAATTAATAACGACGTAATATCATCTGTTTGCGCGACTATCCAAGACAACATCGCGTACAAGATAAGCGAACAGAAATAAGGTTTTCTTCGACCAATGCTATCACAGATAGAACCGATAAATAATTGAATACTGGCAAAACCTAACAGATAACAACCAACGGTCCATTGAACAAGTTCCGACGTGGTATGAAACCAGTTTTTCATGACGGGTAAAGATGGCACGTAAATATCAATACCAAATCCATTGAGTAAAATGGTTAACAGTAATGTGCCGGCGATAAGATTTGTTTTCATAGTAAAGAGATTGTAAATAAAACATGCGCTTTTTATAATGGCATTTTTGTGCGGGTAATTAACTGATGAGTCAAGTCGTAGCAACTGATGATGATTTTCTTAATAAACTGGTGGAATCTTTTACCTTTATTGACCAGGCCATTCCAGGGCAAAAAATGGGCATTAAGGACAAAGCATTTATTCTTCGTTACTGCTCATCTGCCTTTGCTGAAGGCGTTGGTTTCACTGCACAAGAGATCATTGGTAAAATTTATTGGTTACCTCAAAAAGACCCTTTTCTCGACATTGCCATCAATGAAGACAAAAACGTGATGAACACGAGGGAAACACACTTTTTTCTCAAAATTAATCGATTCAATAATACGCTAAAGCCGTTATTGTGTGTCAAATCACCTTTAATTAATCATGCTACCAACAATGTGGTGGGAACTATTTTTTACTTGTATGATTATAATTTTGCCCTGAATTTTCAACAGTATATTGATAAACTCTACAAAAAGTCTCCAACAAATGAATTGAAAGAAACCAAAATAAATTTATCAAAACGTGAAAAACAAGTCGTTTTTTTCTTTTTAGCCCATCTGAGCAGCCAGGAAATTTCTGATTTGCTCTATCAAATTGAAAATAAACGCATCACCAAGAGTACCATTGATAGCATTTTTACTGAGCAATTGTATGTAAAGTTTGATGTAACCAATCGAACAGCCCTACACAAAAAGCTTTTGCATTTAGGCTATGATCAATTTATTCCTGAAGATATCCTCATTCGGAGTAGCAATCCATTAAGCACTCTGGTTGTATATTAATTCTTATTGAAAAGTTTATTTGAGATGATATACAATTTCGCTTGAAACCAAAATTAAATCTATGAAAAAAAATGCACGGAAATTGATATTAATGATTAAAAAACTGTGATACCCACTATCTGTTCCCAATTTTTACCGTAAGCGAGTATAGTCGGGAAAACCATACAATCAAACTTTTTGAAAATGATTATTTTTTGATTATCAAACAATCCAATAACATCAATGGTTATAACAGTATTTTTCCCTGAAAAACGCCTCAACTTGGCACTTTTTCAGGCGATCTTTAGTCCCAGGCCTAAGTTAATAGATCTTTTGTTCTCATCCCACTCAAACTTATTCATAATTTAATTATACGTCAAAGACGTATTAAAATCAAGTGAATTTTATTAACCTGATATCAACTGAAAACTGATATGTAATGACATAGCTATACAATGTGTATCACAAAACAAAAATAGACTATTCTTAACGGCCGTTATAATAATGTTTATTTACATATGTCTTATGATTTATAATGGTTAAAACAATTCATCATAACTTTGTCTGAGTTTTAAACAAAATAACTCAACCCTTTTTTCTTTCTTCAATAGCCAACGTAACCTTTTTTATTACTTTCGGACTCACTTTATCTTGATTTTCAATTTTACTTATATACGCCTGTGTCACCGACATTAAGTTTGCTAAATCTTCTTGCCTAATCCCTGCCTCGATTCTTAAACGTGCAATAGGATTATCAACATAGTCAGACAAATTGAATAGCTCATAATCATCACATTTCTGTGATAATTGTAATTGACTCATAATTTCATCACGCAATACATTAAATGTATCGATGGGTAAAAGAACATATTCAACTTCACCATGAATAGATTTTATTGTTTGTAAATTCATTTATAAACATCTCCTCTTGATTTAATTTTTTCAATAGAAATGATTTTAATTTCATCTTCTCTATCAAAAATAATACGCCACTTTCCTACACGTAATCGAAAATATGGCTCGCCCTGTAATTTTTTAACATCTAAACTCAGATCATCAGGATTAGCACCAAGCAATACAATTTTTTCAGCAATTCTATTTTTTTCTGATCTTGGCAAACTTTGTAGCATTTTTTTTGCTTGCTTCTTGATCAATAACGTATATGTCACTTCACAATCTCGATTTACTTTAAAAGTTATTATAAGTTATATTTAGTTATATTTCAACTTTTTAATAAATATTTTAACAACCATTAAATACGAAGAGTTTATTAAGTTTTTAAGGCTTTAATTTATGAGAACGTAAATTAATAAAACACAAGTGTGTAAATACTGAATCACCACTTTCGCCGATTAATACCCTCATCAAACGACCGTTTTTTGAGAGCAAATTCTTGCTATACATCATGATGAACCTCCTTGGTAATGAGTTTCAAAAAAGTATAGCACGTGTTATTTATTGTCACACAAAAAAATTATTTTTCGATAAGCAATTCCTCAGAAAATTTTTCCTGAGCATATGTCTCTTTTATAAAAAAAAGTAATATAAGTGGCACTACCATGATACAAAGCAACAAGCTAAAAACATGATCATAATTTAACATACCATCAAAATGAGTTTGATGATGAGGAACTTCCTGTCCAAACATATCCAAAAAGCGTCCAAATAATGGCAACACAATTGCTATACCCAAATCATCAAACATGTTAAGAACCCCTAAAGCGGTTCCTGCATATTGAGGTTTATTAATTTCACGTACAATTGAAAAAGCAGTGACGTAAGCAAAAAAGCAAAATCCAAGAACAAAAAGTAAAACTTCACCTATATAGATCGGAAAAGAAAATTTGATGAATATTATTAATATTAATGGACTAACAACAGCAGTAACCCACATAGGAGGTAACCGCAGTTTAAAATAATCAGAAAGCCATCCCCAACATGGACTACCTATCATAAAACCAATAAAAATATAAGAAATCATGCGTGCGGCATTTGGTTCAGAAATGCCAAATTTATCTATTAAAAAAGGAATGCCATATAAACTTGTCAATATCAACGGAAAAATAGAGTTAATAGATACATAAAAAGAAATCAACCACAATTGCCTATTATGAAAAATACTCCAACCTTCTTTACCAAACACATAAGGTTTCAATTCTGTTTTTTTATTTGAGGAAGGTGCTTCTTTAATAAAAAAATACACAAGCAAGAAAATGCCTAACCCAACCAGTCCTAAAAAAAAGATACTCTCTCGCCAGCCAACATAAACCACTAAACGAGCTAAAGGCGCTTCTCCAATGACACCTCCAAACATCCCAACTGTAATTAATAAGCTCATCATGACAGTAAATCGTTGTTTAGGAAACCAATTAGAAATTAATTTTAATCCTCCAAGATAAGCAAAAGCAGCCCCCATTCCCATGAATAAACGAGAAATTGATGCCATAAAAAAGTAAGGTGCAATGGAAAATAGCAGAGCACCAATAGCACAAAATAAAGAAGCAAATGACAGCATTCGATGAGCACCCCATCGATCTAATAAAATTCCCACTGGAATTTGCATAATCATATAAGTAAAAAAGAAAGCCGATGTTAATAATCCTAATCGATGCTCAGACACAGAAAATTGATTGATTAAATCTGCGCCAATAACATTAGGTGATACTTGCAATATCATTTGATAAAAATAAAATAATGCTACTAATAAAAAAATTATCCATCCTTGTATTCTATTATTTTTTTTACTTGTCTTCACAGATAACACCTAAAAATATTAATAATTTAAGTTAACATGCAATCTTTTGTCTGATTTATTATTTGTAACTCTTCTACAATACTATTGTTTTGAGAAATACATTGTTGCGATAAATAAAAAATAAACATACTTATCGGAAACATTAATACAATGTCATAAGGCAATTTTAAAAGCCTTATTCCTTCAAAAGAACCAAAATAAGAGAAAACAAGCATGACAGTCATATATAATAAAAACCATTGTAAGCTTCTTTTTTCAGTAGTTGTCTCTTGCTGCTCGCGTGATTTTTTTTGATAAATAAGGTGAATAAACAACCCAATCAATAAGGCAACATATAACTTCCAAATAATAGAAAAACCACACCAATACAACATTAGATTACAAATATAAAAAGAAAGATAGCAAATAGCAGAAGCATAAGCTAATTTAAATGGTCGCGGATGAGCGGGTTGCAATTGCCTCATGGCCATCAAACAAATGGGACCAATGCTATAAGACAAAATGCTTGCTGAAGAAAGAAAAGCCACCATTTTTTGCCATCCTGGAAATGGAAGGAAAGACAACATGCCTACCACAAAATTAATGATTAAAGTCACATAAGGAATTTGATGTTTATTTAATTTTAATAATGAAGAAGGAAGATGTTTTTGTTCTGCCATCCCATACAAAATGCGAGATGTTGCTGTTACATAAATTAATGATGTTCCTAAAGGTGAAAAAGCGGAGTCCATTAAGAGCAATGCTGCAACAGTTCCTAACCCCAATAAAATGGTTAACCCGACTAAAGGACTCGCCATCCCCGGAAAAGATAGTTGTTGCCATCCATGTTCTAAATATTTTTGTGGCATCGCAACAATGAAACTGAGTTGCAACATGAAATACAGCACAAAACCAATAGCTACGGCTCCCAAAATAGCAATAGGGATATCTCTCTGTGGCCGCTTAACTTCACCCGCTAACATTAAACCATTTTGAAAACCAGTAAACGCAAAGGCAATACCTCCAATAGATAATGCAGAAAAAATATTTTCCCAATGTTGGCCTTGTTCCATTGAAAGATTATATGTTCCTCCTTGATGTCCACCTACATATAATAAACTGATAATCGCAATACTTGGCAATAAGAATTTAATAAGCCCTGCATATTTTCCACATTCAGCAATCAACTTAATACCTAAGGTATTGATCAATGTAACAATAGATAAAATAACGAAAGCAATACCATATCCGAAATAAGTCAGATGGAAAGTAGAAGAATACTGTTCAATTAATGCAGGAAAAAAGTAACTGCCATACTGTAGCACCGCTTGGATTTCTATCGGTGCCATCACAACATAAGATAGCCAAGTTGTCCAAGCAAATAAAAAGCCTACTTTTTTGCCATGAGTAAACGTAGGATAATTTGACATTCCGCCAGAAAGAGGCAGAATAGTGCCTAATTCACAAAGAGGAAGTGCAATAAATAACATAAAGATTGCAGCAATAGTCCAGCTTATTAAGGCAGCAGGGCCTGCTATTTTTGCACTAATAAAAGGACTAAAAAGCCAACCCGAGCCAATCATGCTTCCTGCAGCAACAATAAGCACATTGGTTGTCGAAATATCTCGCTTTAGCATAACTTCACTCCTCATGATGAATCCACGAGGCATCTTACGCGAAATTGTTTATTTTTTCAAAAAAATCCCTGCAGAAGAATTTTTTATTTAATGATGTTTAATTTTTTTCAGTAAGCGTACCTGAGCAACAGCACAAGCCAACTCACCTACAGCTTTAGAATAATCAAAGTCAGCACTGCGATGCATCAGGGACTCTCTTGCTTTACGCTCAGCTTCAAGAGCGGCAGTTTCATTTAAGTTTTCTGCTCGAACAGCAGTATCCGCAAGAATGGTTACGCAATGTGGTTGAACTTCCAACATACCACCAGAAATATAAAAAAGCTCTTCTTTTCCACCTTGAAGAGTTAATCGAACCTCACCCGGTTTAATTTGAGTAAGTAATGGCGCATGACCTGATGCAATACCTAGCTCACCTAAAAGCCCGGTAGCAACAACCATTTCCACTAAGCCAGAAAAAATTTCATTTTCCGCGCTTACAATATCACAATGAATGCTCATGGCCATTTTTACTCACCCTTATATTTATAGTTCTTTTGCCTTAGCAACTGCTTCGTCGATGCTTCCTACCATATAAAATGCTTGTTCAGGAATAGCATCATAATCACCATTTAAAATGCCTTGGAATCCTGCAATAGTATCTTTAAGGGAAACATACTTTCCAGGAGAACCTGTAAATACTTCTGCCACAAAGAAAGGTTGTGAAAGGAAACGTTGTACTTTACGTGCTCTGGTTACAGTTAATTTATCTTCTTCAGATAACTCATCCATACCCAAAATAGCAATAATATCCTTGAGTTCTTTATAGCGTTGCAATGTCTTTTGTACTGCACGAGCAGTATCATAATGCGCATTACCTACAACAAGAGGATCTAATTGCCGCGAAGTCGAATCTAAAGGATCCACCGCAGGATAAATTCCTAACTCTGCAATTTGTCGTGATAATACAACTGTTGCATCTAAGTGAGCAAATGTTGTTGCAGGTGATGGGTCAGTTAAGTCATCCGCCGGAACATAAACGGCTTGAATAGACGTAATAGATCCTGTTTTTGTTGAAGTAATACGTTCTTGTAACATCCCCATTTCTTCAGCTAAGTTAGGTTGGTAACCTACTGCAGAAGGCATACGGCCTAAAAGCGCAGATACTTCAACCCCCGCCAAAGTGTAACGATAAATATTATCGATAAAGAGTAACACGTCACGGCCTTCTTCACGGAATTTTTCTGCTAAAGTTAAGCCTGTCAAAGCAACACGCAATCTGTTTCCAGGCGGCTCATTCATTTGTCCATAAACCAATGACACTTTATCTAATACATTAGAATCTTTCATTTCATGATAGAAGTCATTTCCTTCACGAGTTCGTTCACCCACCCCTGAAAATACAGAATATCCGCTGTGCTCAATAGCAATATTACGAATCAATTCCATCATGTTAACGGTTTTGCCCACACCGGCACCACCAAACAATCCCACTTTTCCTCCTTTTGCAAAAGGACAGAGTAAGTCGATAACTTTAATACCTGTTTCTAGAACTTCAGAGCTATTGGCTTGTTCATCATAACGAGGCGCTTTTCGGTGAATAGACCATTGCTCATCTTCACCAATAGGGCCGAGTTCATCAATAGGCTGCCCCAAGACATTCATAATACGACCTAAGGTCTTCTTTCCAACAGGTACCTGAATGGGTTTACCTGTATTACGTACACGAAGACCTCGCTTTAAACCATCAGACACACCCATTGCAATGGTACGAACAATACCATCGCCCAATTGTTGCTGGACTTCAAAAACTAACTCGCCTTCTTCTAGTTGCAAAGCATCATATACTTTGGGCACTTCGGTACGCGCAAATTCTACGTCAACCACTGCGCCAATAACTTCAACGATTGTTCCTATACTCATAAAAACCTCTATTATTTACATGTCTTTTGGGCGAATATTATTCGCCCCTACAAAAACCCTTGATTTATTTACATATCGGGCGAATCTTATTCGCCTCTATAAACAATTCTCACAACCATTTTTTGGTGAATGTTATCGCCCCCACACAACTGTAGGGGCGAATAATATTCGCCCGCTTTTTACAACGCCGAAGCACCACTTACAATTTCCGCCAGCTCCTGCGTAATTGCTGCCTGGCGTGCTTTGTTGTAAGCCAATTGAAAATCTTTAATTAAATCACCCGCATTATCTGAAGCATTTTTCATCGCAATCATTTTAGAAGCTTGCTCACAAGCAATATTTTCGACTAAACCTTGATAAACTTGCAGCTCAATGTAGCGACCAAATAAGGCATCTAACAATGATTTAGCTTCAGGCTCATAGATATAATCCCAATAATGATTAACCTCTTTATCATCAGATGCTGGCAAAGGAAGTAATTGATCAACTTGAGGCTTTTGCGTCATCGTATTTATAAAACGATTATAACCGATATACAAACCATCAATTTTACCCTCATCATACTCATGCAACATGGAATGAACAACGCCCACAATATCAGATACGCTCGGTGTATCACCAAGCTTTTCTGCAAAAGCTACAATATTGCCACCTGCACGCCTGAAGAAAGCCTCTCCCTTTCGTCCAATTACGCACAAATCAATAGCAACATGACTGGTTTGCCATTCTTTCATTTTAAGAATTACTTCTTTAAAAAGATTAATATTCAAACTTCCACATAATCCGCGATCGGTCGTAATAATAATCAATCCAACACGTTTGACATCACGCACACTTAAATAACTATGCTGATATTCTGAATGGCTTTTTGCCACATGTTGAACAACTTCTCGAATTTTAGCGGCATAAGGACGTGAATGCCGCATACGTTCTTGCGTTTTACGCATTTTACTTGCAGCAACCATTTCCATTGCACGCGTAATTTTTTGCGTTTTTTTAATACTCGCAATTTTAGTTCGTATTTCTTTTGCGCCCGCCATAAATGCCTCTATTATCTATACAGTTCTTACCAATTCCCTGTTTTTTTGAACTCTTCTAATGCTTTTTGAAGAGACGCTTGAATATCTGCATCTAAAGCACCTGTTTCATCCAATTTTTTTATCAAATCGCTATGATGAGCTCGCATAAACTCATGTAAAGATCCTTCGAAAGAACCTACTGATTGTTTTTCAACATCATCTAAGAAGCCGGCATCAATTGCATACAAAGAAACAGCCATTAAACCAACATGCAAAGGTGCATACTGTTTTTGCTTCATTAACTCTGTTAAACGTTGTCCACGCTCTAATTGTTTGCGCGTAGCTTCATCTAAGTCTGATGCAAATTGTGAGAAGGCTTCTAATTCACGGAACTGAGCAGAAACCAAACGCAAGTTACCACCAAATTTCTTAATGATCTTTGTCTGAGCGGCACCGCCGACACGAGAAACGGACAAACCTGAGTTAATCGCAGGGCGAATACCAGAGTTAAATAAATCAGTATCCAAGAAGATCTGACCGTCGGTAATTGAAATAACGTTTGTCGGAACGAAGGCGGATACGTCACCCGCTTGTGTTTCAATAATAGGCAATGCGGTTAATGATCCTGTTTTACCTTTCACTTCACCATTCGTCATACGCTCTACATACTCTGCACTCACTCGTGAAGCACGTTCCAATAAACGTGAATGTAAATAGAATACGTCCCCTGGGTATGCTTCACGTCCAGGTGGACGGCGTAGTAACAGCGAAATTTGTCGGTAAGCCCAAGCTTGTTTAGTTAAATCATCATAAACAATCAATGCATCTTCGCCACGATCTCTGAAATATTCGCCCATCGCACATCCTGCATAAGGAGCAATAAACTGAAGCGCAGCAGAATCTGAAGCGCTTGCTGCAACAACAGTGGTATAAGCCATAGCACCATGTTCTTCTAATTTACGTACAATCGCAGCAATAGAGGAGGCTTTTTGTCCAATAGCCACATAAATACATTTAATGCCAGAATGTTTTTGATTAATAATAGCGTCAATAGCAATAGCCGTTTTACCTGTTTGACGGTCACCAATAATTAATTCCCGTTGACCACGTCCCACTGGAGTCATCGCATCAATTACTTTTAACCCTGTTTGAACAGGCTGATTTACTGATTGGCGATCAATTACACCTGGAGCTATTTTCTCAATAGGAGAAGTGAGCTTTGTATCAATAGGGCCTTTGCCGTCAATGGGCTGTCCTAAAGCGTCGACAACACGTCCTAATAAAGCTTCACCCACAGGCACTTCTAAAATCCGTCCAGTACAGCGTGCTTTTTGACCTTCAGCTAATTGTAGATAATCACCCAAAATAACTGCGCCGACAGAGTCACGTTCCAAATTCAAAGCTAAGCCGTATGTAGCTCCTTCAAATTCAATCATTTCCCCTTGCATTACATCTGTTAAACCAAAAATTTGAACAATACCATCTTTTAGGTTTGTAATAGTTCCTTCATTACTAACTTCTGCAGTAGATTGGTAGTTTTCAATTTTTTTTCGAATTAAATCACTGATTTCGGAAGGATTTAGTTTTACCTGTGTTGTCATAATTTTTTGTAACCCTCTATATTAAATAGATAGATATGGTGCGAATATTATTCGCCCCTACATCTACATCATCATTTCATCGCTTAATCGCTGTATTTTACCTAGCACGGATCCATCTACAACAAAATCACCCGCTCTAACAATAGCGCCACCCAGTAAATCTTTATTCACTGTTGTCGTTAAATGAACATCCCTCTTTAGCCGCTTTGCTAATGCTTCTGTTAAAGCATTTTGTTGTGCACTTGTGAGTGGTTCAAAAACAGTCACAGTGGCTTCAATGGTTTTTTCATAATCTGCACGCAATTGTTCATACAAATTATGAATTGCTGGCAAAGCACCTAAGCGCCCGGTTTCTGCTAGTAGCTTAAGAAACTGTCGTCCTAATTTATTTTTTTCATCTAAGACGGAAGAAAAAACTGCAGCTGACTCTTCAGGGAGAATATCTGGTCTTTTAATAAAGAACACAACATTTGGTTGACTTGCGACAAATGATAACTGAGATAAAACACCTGACCACTCGTTTAATGCTTTTCCCCCAGTATCAATTGCTACTTCAAAGATTGCTTTTGCATACGGTCTTGCAACGGTAATCCAATCTAATGAATTCATATTCCAACTTCCTGCACAAGTTTTTCCAGTAGAGCTTGATGCGTTTGTTCGTTCACCTCACGCTCAAGAATCTTCTCAGCGCCAGCAATAGCCAACTTTGAAGTTTGCTTTTTCAGCGCTTCTTTCGCTTGATTGATTTCTTGTGCAATTTGCTCTTGCGCTACTTGAACTAATCGAGTAGCCTCAGTGTGTGCTGTTGACTTTGCTTCGTCTAACAAATGTGCTGCGCGCTTTTGAGCTTTATCGATAATATCAGCGGCTTGAAGTTTAGCCTCTTTCAATTCTTGCACAGCACGATACTGCGCCAATTCAAGCTCTTTTTTTCCACGCTCGGCGGCTTGAAGACCTTCAGCAATTTTGTCCTGTCTTTCAGCCAATGCTTTAGTAATGGGAGGCCAAACAAACCTCATTGTAAACCATACAAAAAAAGCAAAGGTGATTATTTGAACGATTAAAGTGGCATTAATATTCACTTTTTGGCGCCCTCTTATTAGTTAGTTACTGTGCTTGTTGTGCTAAAAAATTAATTAAATTTTGAGCAAATGGGTTTGCAAAAGTGAAGTACAATGCAATACCTACACCAATCATGGTTACCGCGTCTAAAAGACCTGCAACGATGAACATTTTCACTTGTAGCATAGGAACCATTTCTGGTTGACGAGCCGCACCTTCTAAAAATTTACCGCCTAAAATACCAAAGCCAATAGCTGTTCCCATTGCTCCTAAGCCAATCAGTAATGCTACGGCAATAGCAGTAAAGCCTTGAATGTGCGCAAAAAAACCGACACTTGAAAGATGTTGCATCATTGTTGATTATCCTCTGTTAAAGTTAAAGTAAAAATTAATGATCTTCATGAGCCAAACTTAGATAAACGATCGTTAGAACCATGAAAATAAAGGCTTGTAATGTGATTACAAGAATATGAAAAATTGACCAAGCTAATGCTAGGATAATTTGAGCGACAGACAATACTCCAGCTCCTAAGGTCACTGTTTCAGACAACTGCAGCGATAGCAAAGCCAATAATATAAAAATTAACTCACCAGCGTATAAATTACCAAAAAGACGCAATGCCAATGAAATAGGCTTTGCTAAAAGATTTACGCTTTCGAGTACAAAATTAAAGGGAATCATGACGGGATGATTAAAGGGTTGCAACGTAAGTTCTTTCGTAAAAGTCTTAAATCCTTTTACTTTTAAAGTATAAAAAAGAATGAGCGCAAAAACACTCAAGGAAAGTGCAAACGTAACATTTAAATCTGTGGTCGGAACAACACGCAAATAAGGAATTCCGATGAAATGAGCGATCCACGGCAATAAATCAACAGGAATAATATCCATAAAATTCATTAAAAACACCCAAACAAAAATAGTCAGGGCAAGTGGCGTTATTAATTTACTGTAACCATGAAAACAGTCTTTTACTTGGCTATCCGCAAAATCCATGAGCCATTCTACAAAATTTTGCAGACCTCCCGGAACTCCTGAAGTAGCTTTTCGCCCTCCCCACCAAAATAAGCCGATAAAAATAGCGCCCAAAAGCACAGAAAAAAAGATTGTACCAATATTAAGCGTCCAAAAACCATCTTCACTGCCAATAGCAAAGGTTTGCAAGTTTAATGTCAACTGCTTTAAATGATGCTGGATATATTCTGAACTTGTTAAAACTTCTGTGCTCATTATGTATCTAAAAAATTAAACCCTAAATAATCCCAACGATAACCAGTAAGCCGTTTGCACTACAAAAAATGCAGCAAAAAAAGGCCCCGCCACAATGGGAACAAATGCGAAAATCATCATCATTAAACTAACAGTTAATATCAACTTAACCGCTTCCGCACGGTAAAATAATCGCGCTATCTGACGTGCTGCTTGAGCCCCACCTTTCCAAAAAAATATCACGGCAAAAATAACCGTAGAAAAAAGACAGCAAGCCCCTGCTAGTAACGCAGAATAAAAAGCTAACCATCCGCTCAACACACAAGAGATAATGGCAACACTAAAAGTCAAGCCACACTGAATCCACAATAACTTTCTCACGCCACGCCATGCGGTTTGATTCAGTTTTGAGGACATATTCCAATCTCTATTTTCTTATTTTACTTGATGCATTTTCGACGCGCGTAATTATACGGAATATAAGCCATAAAAGCAAGACAAAAATGATTAAAAATCCAACTACCCAGCAACCAAGTTTTTTACGCTGACTCTGATGAGGATCTGCCGCGTACGTTAGAAAGGCCACAATATCATTTAAAGCGCCATGAAACTCTTCTGGCGTCATTTGTGCTTTTAATCCAGCGAGCATATTGGGCATGGCTGTATCAGGATAAACTTTATTATTTGTACCCAGGGGGCGTTTAGGATCAGGATAAAATCCATCTAAATACGCATATACCCAATCAGCACCGCGTATATTTATTTCTAAAGAGAGATCCGGTGGTTGAACCCCTAAAATGGCGGGTGTTTTTTTTACCGTGAATGCAGGAATCTCTTTCGTTGGCACTAAATACTTTAATGAATGACAGCTTGAACAATTATTTTGAAACAGTTGGGAGCCATGGAGCACAGATTCAGAAGTTGCTGCACTTGTTAACTGAGCATAAAAAAATAAGCTTATGAATAAAATTAGACTTTTTTTCATTTTTTAGAATAAAACGGCATAAAAATAAAGAATGCAAAATAAATCAGTGTTAATCCTTGGGCTAGATATTGCCGAATAGGTGTGATTTCTAGTGTTCCTAAATAGCCTAGCCCTAAAAAGCTTAAAACGAACAAAAATAAAGCGACTCGACTCGGCCGACGGCGATATCGCAATGAGCGCATAGGACTTTTATCTAACCATGGCAGTAAAAACAATAAAGAAACTGATAAACTTGTTAAAATTATTCCCCCTGTTTTATTAGGGATAGCACGTAAAATGGCATAAAACGGCGCCATATACCACATAGGCTGAATATGTGCTGGGGTGATTAATGCATTTGCAGGTTGTTGATTCGCTGATTCTAGAAAATATCCTCCCATAGACGGAAAGAAAAAAACGATACTTAGAAAAATAATAAGAAAAATAGCAGCACCCAATAGATCTTTAACTGTATAGTAAGGATGGAAAGGAATTTTGCGTACATTCTCTGTTCCTTCAGGATTATTTGAACCTACATGATGTAGCGCTTTAATATGAAAAATAATAAAACCTAATAATATTAAGGGAATCACAACGACATGAAGTGCAAAGAAACGATGAAGAGTCATGTCTGAAACCACAAAATCTCCGCGCAACAAAGTGCTTAATGATTCGCCTATCAGGGGAATCGCGCTAATAGCTGAAGTAATGACTTGAGCCCCCCAGAAAGACATTTGCCCCCAAGGTAACAAATAACCACAAAATGCTTCTGCGAGTATTATGAAAAAAAGAATGACGCCAATTATCCAAACGAGTTCTCGAGGTTTTTTATAAGAACCATATAATAAACTTCTAAATATATGAAGATAAATTACCAGAAGAAAAGCCGACGCACCAGTAGTATGCAAATAACGAATTAACCAACCATAAGAAACATCATGCATAATAAATTGGATGGAATCAAAGGCTGATGAAGCTGACGGCGTATAAAAAAAGATCAACCAAATTCCTGTAATAAATTGATTCAATAACACCAGAATAGCGAGTGAACCAAAGATATACCAAGCATTAAGGTTAATGGGAACAGTGTATTCTAAAGAATGCCGAAAGATATGCACAAAAGGAAAACGTTCATTAAGCCACTTTTTTGTTCTTTCCATCTTCATTGGTTTACACCAATTCGTAAATGGTTTTCATCCAGATAATAATATGGAGGAACCTCCAAATTAATCGGTGCCGGAACTCCTTTAAACACACGTCCTGCCAAATCAAATACCGAACCATGACAAGGACAATAGAAGTCTTTTTGAGCTTGATATTGAGGAATACAACCTAAATGTGTGCAAACTCCCACTAAAACTGCAATATCTGGTCGGCGAGAACGCCAAGGATTTTTTGCAAAAGACGGCTGCTGATCGACTCGTGAATTAGGATCTCGAAGCTCTGGATTAGGCTCTTTTAACAAATTGATCATTTCGGGAGTTCGTTTGAGAATCCACACAGGCTTTCCTTGCCACTCTACTGTATGCAGTTGACCCGGCAAAATAGACCGCAGATCGACATCAACTGGTTCCATTCTTCTTAAAGAACGTGCTGTTGGACGTAAAGCCGAAAAAAAAGGGATAGACGCAAATAATGCACCTATCCCTCCTAATAATGAAGTGAATATGATTAAAAAACGGCGACGTTTTAAATCTACACTCAAAATTATCGTTTCGAGAATTGTTTTGCGCGACGAGCTTTAGGCAACCCAACCTTCTTACGTTCAACACGGCGTGAATCACGAGTAAGATACGCTTTTTCACGTAAACGCTTACGCCATGAATCTTCACGAACAATGCTTTCATCTTGACCTTCTTCATCATAGGCAACCAAGGCACGAGCCATTCCTAAACGAATAGCGCCTGCTTGCCCAGAAATACCTCCGCCAGCGACGGTAATATTCCAATCAAATTGTTCTGCACAATCTAAGTGATCTAAAGGCTGTCTCACAATCATACGAGCGGTTTTACGGCCAAAATACTCATCTAAGGGTTGACCATTGACTACTATATTTCCTTTACCTGGACGCGCAAATACTCGAGCTGTAGAGCTCTTGCGACGACCGGTGCCATAATAGAATTTTTTTTCTGCTGTATTTGACATGGTTTTCTCTTTTCCCATTATTGAATATCCACGACTGTAGGCTGTTGTGCACTATGAGGATGCTCGTTACCTGCATAGACTTTTAACTTTCTAAACATAGCACGACCCAAAGGATTTTTAGGAAGCATTCCCTTAACAGCTAATTCAATTGCACGAATAGGGTTTTTCTGCATTAATTTTTCAAATGTGATGGTCTTTAATCCACCTGGATATTCTGAATGTCGATAATAAATTTTTCCTTCAGCTTTATCCCCAGTTACACGAATACGATCAGCATTAACAATAACCACATAATCCCCAACATCCACGTGAGGAGTATATTCAGGCTTGTGTTTACCACGTAAAATCGCTGCGATCCTGCTGCAAAGACGCCCTAATACCTTATCAGTAGCATCGACGAGGAGCCACTTGTGCTCGGCAGTCTCCGGTTTAGCACTAAATGTTTTCATACCTAAATACCTAAAAATTTAACTTAAAATTTACGAACGGGCGATGATAGCGGTTTTTTTCTATTTATGCAAGAGCTTTCACTCGAAAGCAGGGCTAACGCGTCTAAATTCTTGTAAAATAAAGGCCTTTAGCACATAAAACATTAAAATTTTTGTTCAAATTGCCAATGAAATCGCTAAACGTAGGGGTAGGTCTTGTGCCTACCCGCCAATATTGATAAAAACTGTGCATTTTCGGGCGGGCACAAGACCCGCCCCTACAAAAACCACCTACAAACCTTGATTTTATTGGAATTTATACGCGTTCACCCTGCACTCGAAAGCGAGCAAATTTCAAAGCAATTCTAAGATTTCACTAAGCTCAAAAATTCCGCTCTTGTTTCAGACTCATCACGAAAAGAACCCAGCATCATAGAAGTTGTCAACAATGAATTTTGTTTTTCGACACCGCGCATCATCATACAGAGATGTTTTGCTTCAATAATCACTCCGACCCCCGAAGCTTGCGTTACCTTTAAAATACCTTCCGCAATTTCTTGTGTTAAGCGCTCTTGAATTTGCAAACGCCTTGCGTACAAATCAACGATGCGTGCAATTTTAGACAATCCAATCACTTTTCCGGTGGGAATATAAGCCACATGACATTGCCCAATAAATGGCAATAAATGATGTTCACATAAAGAATACAATTCAATATTCTTTACTATCACCATTTCACTCATATTCGATTCAAAAATTGCATTATTCACAACAGCATCCAATGATTGCTGGTACCCTTGTGTTAAAAACTCGATCGCTTTTGCAGCACGTTTTGGTGTATCTTTTAATCCCTCTCGTTCAGGATTTTCACCAATATTCCTAATAATATTTTGATATAGTTCTTCTAATTTTTGCATAACATTTCTTTTTTGTTTTTTAACCTGGAGGCCAATGCATTTTTCGACCACCGAGCAAGTGCAAATGAATATGATAAACTTCTTGTCCGCCATGTTCGTTCACATTAAATACCAAGCGATATCCATTTTCAGATAATCCTTCTTGCCTTGCTACATTTTTTCCTACTTGAATCATGTGCCCAACAAGTTCAGTATCTTGTGGTTGTAAATCATTAATAGTTGCAATATGACGACGAGGAATCACCAAACAATGGATAGGTGCTTGCGGATGAATATCACGAAAAGCAATTACATGTTCATCTTCAAAAAGGATAGTACTTGGTATTTCACCCAACGAAATTTTACAAAATAGACATGACATGATTTACTCTCTATTTAGGATAGTCTACTGAAGGTACATTATCCTTCAAGCCAAACAAAGATACAAGTCTAATGTACCATACGAGTTCGATATGCCTTGTTAGCAGAATCTACAATATCTTGACGAACTTTATTTCTAAAGAACCATGAAGCGGTATACTGTGTTGTATCTGCTTTTACAGTACTAGCAGTATAGCGGGATGCACCGTAGTTAATGGATCAGGCGCACTATGATATTCCCTAGCACGCCTTTCTAGATATTTTTTCTCCGCTGAATTTAACCATCTTGTTGACATCCTCACTGATCCCCTCAAAATATAATCACTAAACAAGTATTTAAGTCTTGAAAAATATGATTAAAAGATCAAAATATGGTTTTATTTTTGAGGAAAAACCATGTCTGAGACAAAAAATATTGAGAT
>JAJZTL010000108.1 GCA_021848965.1 Pseudomonadota bacterium | reverse complement strand
AAGTAATTAAGATGAAAAGTATCTTAAATTTATCACCATTTTCATAGAAAAATATCCAAAACAGTGCGAAAAAATTTTTATAACCCCCTTACAATAAAGGGCTAGAGACCTGAGTGAGATGTGCTGGGAATTTAGTAGTAAGTGGTAAGTAGACGGTAAAATAATTTGGCTGATGTCGGCAATTTAATTTGGCTGTTTACATAAAAGTTGGCGAAAATTATCACAAGGGTGTACTCTTGTGAGAGCGCTTGCGATCAGATTAAGATGGCTCGAATTTATACATTGGATCGCTGATTTCTATTAGCCGCATTAAATGGCATGTCTTAAAACATCACAAACCCAGGAATTTAAGCTTTTCCCAGATTGCTTGGCTACCACGTACGCTTCGCGATGAAGGTCTGGTGGAATTCTTAAATTAAATTTTCCTGAAAAGGGTTTCTCAGGGCTTTCATTTCTTTCTTTGCAAAAGGCAAGATAATCTTCAATTGAATCTATAAATGCTTGTTTTAAGTCATGAGCTGAATCAGATTGAAAGGTAATTACATCTTTTGTATTGATTACCTCTCCTGCAAAAATTTCTGCTTCATCATCAAACTCCACATTACCAATATAACCTTTATAATTTAACATGGCTTCACTCCAGCTTCTTTTAGAAAACGTTTCATAGAAACAACAGCACCCTTATCAGCTTCTTTTTTAGGATGTGGTCTATGAAAAACCGCTCGAATTCCATTAAGTGCTATGCGTACTCTAGAGCCATTACCCTCTGTAACTTCAGCCCCTAATGCAATAAGCATTAACTCAATGTCTTTCCAGATAATTGAAGCGCTAATAGGGGTTTCAAATATATTTTTAAGCACTTTTTTATGTTTGGCATTCATAACTATAATAGTACCACATAATGGTACTGTTTCAAGTTTTTTCTGAATCCAGATGGTTTTGAATGGTTTTATGTAGCGTGGTGTAGCATATTGGTAGCAATTAAATTGCTACGTTATTTTGTGGGTTCTGTCGCGAAAAAGTTAATAGATGCAGGATGTAGAAAAGCTGGGCGAATTTATGCCGCAAGCCCATAAAACTGTTCAAAGATAGAGTGTTTTCCTGCCTGAAGATGCTGCCCCTTTCGTAGCATGTGGTGGAGTTCAATGCCAGCTATTGTAGATTTGGCCGAGTGAAATTCTTTAAATCCTTTCATGGGTTTGGTTAATTTTTTGATGAACCGGTGATCTTGCTCCACAATATTGTTGAGATACTTGATCTGCCTCACTTTGATCTGAAGGAACAGTCCGCCCAGCATGAAAAGCAATGCCAGATGCAGGTTGATGGCATCAATGCCCGCTTTGTTAGCCCCGCTCTTATCCATAGTCACTGTCTGCGGAATGCCGCTTGACCCAATAGCCTTCATGAAAAATGCCCTTGCTGCTGGCTCATCCCGTTTTTCTGATAGCATGAAATCAACCGTATTGCCTTCTTTATCCACTGCGCGATACAAATACATCCACTGTCCCTTCACCTTAATATACGTTTCATCCATCCTTAAGGAACCTCCAGTGGAACGCTTGTAACGCTTGCGAAAAACCTCTTCCAGTTGTGGGGAATATTCAACAACCCAGCGATTAATGGTTGAATGATCTATTTTCAGGCCACGCTCCAGAGCAAGCTCCTCAATATCACGATAGCTCAGGGAATAGGCAAGATACCATCTGACCAACATCAATATAAGATCTTGTTTGAAGTGCTTCCATTTGAAATTGAGCATAGCGGCTGGCTCCAAAAATGCCGGAACTCTACCAAATTCTGAAATTTTTCGCGACAAAACCTCATTTCTTGCCCCAACGCGATGATCAGCGAATTTTAGACCGATTACCGCGTTATTTTTGTCAAAATAGGGCAAAAAGATCTGGATTGGAGATGGTTCCTATTTCTTTTGAATTGCTTTAAAAATCAGGCCACATCATAGCAAACTAAGTTTTGTTTTCAAGAAGTGTTTTTGAGTTTAGTGTTCTTGCCTAAATCTACCAAATAAAAGCAACTCAAAAAAACGGTCGGTCGTTTTTTAAGTGGCCCTTCTTGGCGGAGGGGTAAAATACTACAAAAAGATTTTGATTTTATTTCTCTGTCAACGCGCTTAACTCTTCAGAGGAAATCACATCAAACAAGTTGTCTTTGCACAATAAACAAGCATCGTTACACCGTGTTGTGCTTTATTATAAGGTGTTGTTTTTTTTAGAATTTATTGTAGATAGAGCAAGATGAGTTTTTTTTCGGCAAATCATTTCTCTCATCAGATTTTCCAAGATGGCTTGAGTTAATAATGATGTGTTGCGTTCAATCATAACCCCAACTCTTTAGGTATTAGTATAAAGAGGATAGGGCACCTGGGTTTTAGTGGTGCCTCATTTTTTTAATCTGATCTATGGATAATCCGGTAATTTTTGCAATAAAGACAGGCTCTGCGCCTTCGATCAGCATCTTCTCGGCGATCTCAAGCTTGCCTTCAAGTTTTCCCTCAAGTTTTCCCTCAAGTTTACCTTTTTCCATACCCTGTTCAATTAGTTTTTCAGCAAGGCTCATGAGTTCTTTCTCCACAGCAGGTGACATTTGATTGTGCAAAATACCGATGAGTTCATTAATATGGGTATGCTCTTCATCGACATTTAGCATGTACTTTATTAATTCTAACACAAAACGCTGGTGTTCACAGTCCTCCAGTGCATTGAGGTTGCTTATTATTTTGCCGATTTCCTGGTTTAAATGGGTGCGAAAGTGTTTTCGCATGATAAAGGCCATGGTTCCTGCAAAAATATGTGAGGTCATGGCTTTTTCAGGCAGTTTGTCCACCTCAATCAGATGAAATGGGTGTTCCATAGTCTCTTTCATCAGTTGGCTGTTCTCGCCAAAGAGCTTCCAAAACTGGCGCTGTGCCGTGTAGTTTTCTCCGCCGGTATAAAATACCAAAGGCAGGATAAGAGGCAGTGGCAAGGCTTTGTTTCCAGGATGCTGTTTGATGTGGTAATCCCAGATGGAAACCATGTACTTCATCAACCAAAAAGCAATCAAAGAATCTACTTGAGATTCGTGTTCTGCAAGAATGTAAAGGTATGCGGGATTGCCTTCAAACTGAGCTTTAAATAAAACATCCGTTTGAGAGAGTTTTAATTGCTCATCAATAAAAGAGGTTTGGCAATAAGTAACGGTTTTAAAATCCAGTTTTTGTTTGATGGTGCTGGGTAAATACAACTCCAGAAATTCACGAGCTACCTCTGGAAATTGCAGTGAGGAGCGGAACAGCTTGTCGTGTGGTGTATGAATAACCGATTTTTTCATAACTGCATTCTGTGATTTAATAGTTGGGGCGATTCTAAGCCATTCACGCTCTTATGTACATGTTCACACTTGTTGTTGAGGTGTCGATATTGTCAGTAATACTTTTAAAATGACTTCCTTTTTCGTTAAGTTGATTGACTAGTTTAATTAGTCCCTTAGCCACATCCTAAACGATCAGGTTTCCACACCACTAACGTATCATGTTTCCTTTCATCATTGATGAGCAGAATCAAGACTTGGTCTATTTAGCGAGTTGTTTGGCTAACCATTTTAGTTTTTGTTTGATGCTAATTACTTGCTACTTTGAGTACTTCATGGCATTGCCCACAAATAATAGAGATCTCAGGCTTTGCCCAGGCATTTAATTTGCAACCGGAACAGGTATATTTGATACGACCATTTTTTGGTTTTTGTTCTTTCCTACCAAATCGATCACCCCATGAAAGATTAATTCCCTGTGCTATCAATTGACGGCAATGGTTATCAAATAACCCATTAGGTTCGATGTAGTGGGACATAGCTTGTCCTGTTTTATTACCACCAGGTTTTCCGGTATCTGATGGAATAAGACCTACATCCTCCATCATTTTCGCCCATTGTTTATTGTGATATCTGCCACGGCTTGGGGTGCCGAAATGCTCTTGTTGCAAGTGCACCATTTCATGGACAAGGGTTGCCAGTACTTCAATGACATCAACTTGATGAATGTAATCAGGGTTTATGGCAATTTCATCCGTTGTAGTATCTTTGTCACGATGTTTGAAGCGTTCAGGCGAAAAATAACCATAATAACGGCCATGCCGTTGCAAGGTGATTAAACAGGGTGGCAGTGTCTGGTTAAATAATGTTTTATTAAAGTAATCATAAGCTGATTGTAGTTCGGAGTAGGTTTCTTCAGTTGGGCTGAAATACGATTTTGTTTTCATTTTTGTATTGTACAATACAATTTTTATGAGCTCAATAAAGTAATTGTCTCCATTGAAGAAGACTTTTGATGCTCAGAAGTCCTATTCAATGGATGACGTTTTAAGATTTGATAGAAAAATCGTACAAAGGAATGCATAATTTGATTCCCCTCATCTAAAGTGTCGCATATGTCGCAATTTCTTAATTAAGATCCTTCAGATAAATTTCCAGATACCTGATTTAATATGATGCATTATGGTTATAGCTCATCTCTAATTAGCGCCAATTAAAATTTTACTCATTCCAACACATGTGTCGCAGGTGTCGCAGTGTCGCAGATTTAATTGAAATCGGATTTCACTGTACTAAAATAGAACCCACAGGTTATGCAAGAGCTATAACATATTAAAAAATATCCATAGAACCAATCTTTACTTCATCTATTCATTTCTTTGGACAACTTATATAATGGAGCATTATTTATTCAACACAACAACTATGCGCACTTTAACTAAAGCAGAAAGCGATGAATTTTTAAATATTCATAAACATCTTATTTTATTCACTAACCAAAAGCACCGCATTTATGATCGTTTTAAAACCATTGGTGATTTGTGTCGGTTAGGTGAACAAGACAAAATGGAAGGCATTAAACCTATCCGTGAAAAAATGTACGAAGATGGTAATATTAATGCATTCTGTAGGGATAACCCTTTTCATCTAAAAGAAAAAGACTTAGCTATTGCATCAAGCTGGAAAAATCATTTTTCAGGAAAAATGTATATGATGCGTCACCTCGCTGAATATACGGTTTTCCTATCTGAACAACAAAATCAACTCTATGGAGTAAAAAGCATCACCACTGATTTGGCTGATATGTACCCATCTACTGCTTTGCCAAGTTTAGTTAATGCAATTTTACTACCATTTGAGGGGCATATTATTTACGATTCTTTCTTATTCGGATATGCCATATCGTTTGGAAGTGGAATACGAAAAAATTTAACCGCCGACTATAACCAAATCAAAGCGTTATATGGTATTTATAGTCATTACGAAGTCGGTGATAATCTAGCGAATCCACCTGAAACATCATCACTAAAAGATAATATTGAATACAGTATCAAGCAATCACTTGCCCGTAACGAATTTCCTGGTCGGGCATTAGAGTTTGCTGAAACTCATGATGCGCGTGTTCTTTTTGAGCACGCATACAGCAAACACTACATTCCACACATAAAAAAAGCGAAAAAATACAATGATGAACTACCGAAAATGGTTTATGGCGTGTATCGCGAATGTGTCATTGCAATTATGCCAACAAAAAAAGAGTTAATGGCGTTTTGCCAAAAAAATTATCCAGAGATTTTGCCATATATTACTATTTTCAGCATATAAAACTTATGTGCTTACGGTGAAATGTATTCGTTTGGGGAAATTAGGAGTTCGTCACATAATGTCAGGCTAAAATAGGGTTTTGTTTTTATTTTTGTATTGTACAATACAATCTTGATGTATTACTAAAGATGCAGAGAGTCGTTTATAATGACCACACTTATTCTTAACTGCAAACAGTGGTTTGCCAGTGAAGTTAAGTCCTAGTTTCAATTTAATCTGTGCTGTAGCAAATAAACTCTAAACTATCTCTAAGTAACGCCGATTAAAATTTGATCATCTCTAAAACAAGTGCCATATCTGTCGTTGTGGCATATTTAATTGAAATCCGATTTCAATTATGAAAGCAAAGAGGATTTAACTCTAGGGTCATTTTATTTCCTTCCTTAGTTAATTGTGCGATTTGATGCTCAATTAAGATGGCAATGGCGTTATCACGCCGCTCAATATCGCGTAATGGACTTAAGCGCAAAATGTCGCGGGCTGTTGTTTTACGCACTCCTTTATCCTTAAGCCATTCAAAGCAGTAAATCTCACTGAGTCCTCATTTCCTGTAAATTTTGATAACCGAGTAAAATAAGAGCGATTTTATGTGCTGTTTTGGCATTATCATGGTCAACTTCATTGATCAATACCGGCTCTAATAG
>JAJZTL010000107.1 GCA_021848965.1 Pseudomonadota bacterium | reverse complement strand
TTCCGATCTAGAGCTTATCTCAAATTGAGTTCGCGAAAAATATATTTCTTAAGTTTACATAGCCTTTATTTTAATTGCTCTCTAATATTTCCCGGGAATTGCTGCATTTTTTTTAGCCTTCCTCAGGGCGAGGAATCAAGACATCGCGAGTTCCACTTGATTCCATTGGCCCCACAATACCGGTTCGTTCCATTTCCTCAATAAGCCTGGCAGCACGATTATAACCAATTTTCATTCTTCGTTGCAGTGAGGAAATACTTGCTTTTCGGGTTTCAGTAATAAATTGAACAGCTTCATCGTATAATGGATCAGAATCTTCAACATTCTCTCCATTGCCCTCGCCCCAAGGATCGCCATCAGCCCCACCTTCAAAGCCATTTTTTCCAATGATATCCACATATTCAGGTTGAGCAAGCTCACGCCAAGCTTCAACGACTCGGTGCACTTCTTTATCATCGACAAATGCGCCATGAATGCGTACAGGAGAACCAGAACCTGGGGTTAAATACAACATATCTCCATGGCCTAATAGCTGTTCAGCCCCTTGTTGGTCTAAAATAGTGCGGGAATCAATTTTTGATGACACTTGAAATGCAATTCGCGTTGGAATGTTAGACTTAATCAAACCTGTTAACACATCCACTGAAGGTCGTTGCGTGGCTAAAATTAAATGAATTCCTGCGGCACGTGCTTTTTGAGCTATACGTGCAATCAGTTGTTCAACTTTTTTACCGACAACCATCATCATATCGGCTAATTCATCAATAACCACGACAATATAAGGAAGAGCCTCTAAGAAAGGTGCTGAAGCCTGCATATCTTGAGTAGGTTTCCATAAAGGGTCAGGAATCAACTGGCCTGTTTGTTCTGCCTCTTTAATCATGGTGTTATACGCAGCCAAATTGCGCACGCCTAATGCTGACATTAAACGATAACGTCGTTCCATTTCCGCCACCGACCATCGAAGTGCTCCTGCAGCTTCTTTCATGTCTGTCACAACAGGTGTTAATAAATGAGGAATACGATCATAAATAGAAAATTCCAGCATTTTTGGATCAACTAAAATTAATCTGACCATTTCAGGGGTAGCTTTAAATAAAATGCTTAATAACATAGCATTTAAACCCACTGATTTTCCTGAACCTGTGGTACCCGCAACTAATAAATGAGGCATTTTTGCTAAATCAACGACAACAGGATATCCTGAAATATCTACACCTAGTGCGATGCTAACAGGTGACCGTGCTTGTTGAAATTGATCAGTTAAAAAAACCTCGCTCAAACGTACCATTTCGCGATATTGATTGGGTAACTCTAACCCAATAACAGGCTTTCCAGGAATAACATCAACCACGCGCACGCTTGTCACCGATAAAGAACGCGCTAAATCTTTAGCTAATCCACTAATGCGAGACACTTTCACGCCCGCAGCTAATTGAAGTTCAAAGCGTGTGATAACCGGACCAGGATGCACAGCAACTACTTGTACCTCAATACCAAAATCTAATAATCGTTGCTCTACTTCGCGTGCCATTGTTTCTAGCTGCGCACTACTATATCCCTTATCCAAAGTTTTTTGAGCTGGCTCTAATAAACTCAAAGGAGGTAAAGTATTGCCCGATAAATTAGAAGCAGAAGTTTTATACTCCGGAGCTCTATACTCTTCTTTAGGTAAAAATGGTGCAGATTTTGCTTTTACAGTAGAAGGCGCTACGTCAACAGGCGACATTACTCGCTTTTTAAACTCTTTTTCTGATGGTATTTCAAAGGTTGAGCCAACACTTACGGGCATTTGCTCAACTGATGCACTTAAAATAGAGGCTGCTTTTCCATTAATGCGTGGCATTCTTTCATTATCTCTTTCTATTGGTCTTTCCTTTTCCAATGGTTCATTCATTGACCCGTATGAGTGAACATTAACTTCAGCAAACTTTTTAGCAAATATTATGCGATAAAATGCATTAAATTTCTGACTTATTATTGAGATAACCTTATTAAAAAGCCACACGGTAAAAAATCCAATTTTTTCAACTAGATTTATCCATGATAAGCCAGTAAATAGTGTAATGCCCATTAAAAACAAGGCGAGCAGTAGCAATAGAGCCCCTATAGACTGAATAGAAGCAACAAGCATTTTTGACAATATTTCGCCTACGAGTCCTCCCGCCGTATAAGGAAAAAACTGAACATGCACTAAAGAAAAAAGATCACTTAACCCAGTAGCACCTAGAAAAAATAAAAGTACTCCCATAAGTTGCCACCTATGACTAGGCATTTCCTTTTCTGTCCCATGATATCTTTCGGGATAAAGTTGAAACCAAGTCACATAGACCATGACAAAAGGAACGGCATACGCTGACCAACCCATAAGAAACAAAAGAACATCGGCAAGATAAGCCCCTACCCACCCGCCAGAATTACTCACTGTTGTTTGAAAGCTTGCCAACCCAAACCAATTAGGATCCATTTTATTGTAGGACAATAAAGAAAGTAAAATAAATAAAGAAAGAGAAAAAACACAAATAAAAATCACTTCGCCCAAGCGATGAAAGATACTCGAAGCACCGTTATGATTAGTCGAATCAGTTAACACAGCCTCTTCACGAGCATCTTCATAAGGACGTAAACTCTCTTGAACATCTCTTTTGTTGAAAAAAAACTTTTTTAGCATAGTAGTTTTTTGTATAATTAATATTTAACTAAATTAGAAGAAGTTTCATTATGTCATCACATCATCGTCTTATTATTCTAGGTTCAGGTCCTGCAGGTTATACTGCAGCTATTTATGCTACTCGAGCCAACCTTAACCCTCTCATGATTACCGGTTTACAACCAGGTGGTCAATTAATGACAACCACAGACGTCGACAACTGGCCAGGCAGTTTTGAACATCTACAAGGCCCCGTGCTCATGGATAATATGCGACAACATGCTGAAAAGCTTCAAACCTCAATAGTTATGGAT
The DNA here is from genome assembly GCA_021848965.1 of Pseudomonadota bacterium. Lineage (GTDB taxonomy): Bacteria > Pseudomonadota > Gammaproteobacteria > Legionellales > Legionellaceae > CABHON01. The sequence continues at coordinate 3,363 of JAJZTL010000107.1, read as the reverse complement.
CATATCACACAAGTAGATCTGAAACAAAAGCCTTTTCATCTAAAGGGTGAAGAAGAGGAATATACCTGTGATGCCTTAATTATCACGACAGGTGCCTCAGCACGTTACCTTGAGATTCCTTCCGAAGAAAAATACAAAGGCAAAGGCGTTTCAGCTTGCGCAACATGTGACGGCTTTTTTTATCGTAATAAAAAAGTTGTTGTTGTTGGTGGCGGAAATACTGCCGTTGAAGAAGCTCTGTATCTTGCGAATATTGCATCACATGTTACATTAATTCATCGCCGTGATGCTTTACGTGCTGAAAAAATGCTGCAACAACGTCTCATGAAAAAAGTCGATGAAGGTAAAATGGCGATTGAATGGAATGCGACTGTTGATGAAATTTTAGGGGATGAGAAAAAAGTTACCGCTATTCGTCTTAATAGTACGACAGATTCTCATCAAAAAACTCTAGAAACAGATGGTGTGTTTATTGCAATTGGACACACGCCAAATACGCAAATTTTTGAAAACCAGTTAGATATGAATAGCGGTTATCTAGTGATTAGAACGGGATTAAATGGAGGCGCGACAGCAACTAATATTCCAGGAGTCTTTGCTGCAGGCGATGTTGCTGATTCTGTCTATCGACAAGCTGTTACTTCAGCAGGCTTTGGTTGTATGGCTGCACTAGATGCAGAAAAGTATTTGGATGGTATTGAAAAATAAATACTATATAGACGAATATATATTAACCACTAATCAGTTTTTGTGTTTTAGGGGCAGGTCTTATGCCAGTCCCCTAAAACTGAAAATTCATTAGGGCGTGTCCTCAATTCGCTTCTCTGGAGGAGAAAACCGTGAATTTCGAGGACAGTAGCGCAGCATACACGCAAGTATGTAAGCAACGGACCACAGAAAATCATGGATTTATACCCAGAGAAGCGAATTGAGGACACGCCCTAGAAAAGAGTAAATTATTCTACTGTTGCACCTGAAGCATCTGTACCTTCAATATCAGCTTGAACGCTTTGAGGTACTTCAGAAAAATCTCCTTCATTTATTTTTACACACATGCCTGTTGGTACCCAGATCCAGGAATCAGGATCTCCATTCATATTTTTCCCTGCACAAGAATGGCTTGTTGTTTTACAATCCGCTTTACCTGCGACTATCATACCTTTACCCGCTTGAACAATATGGCACTTTTCCATGTTTGCAGTATTTTCCTCTGCAGCTGCATTTCCCGCAACTAATACTGTTGCTGCCGCTAATGCCGCTAAGACACGTGTTTTGCTCATTTTAATATCTCCGTGGTTAAAATAGCATTAAGAGTAAGTATAAAAAAATCAACTGTCAAGCACATATTACTTAGTGTATACTAAAATTTTTTGGGCGAATATCATTCGTCTCTAGAAACATTGTATACATATATTTACTGAGAGGTATTATGAAATTTTTAGAACACTATGGATTATTTTTATTAAACACGGCCACTTTAAGCGCGGCCATACTAATTGTAGCCGCAGGTATTATCGCTTTACTTAATCGCAATAAACAACAAGACGAATTATTAACAATAAAAAAATTAAATGAAAAATATGAAGACCTTTCGAATGAACTTAACGCTGTCATACTGAATAAAAAAGTATTTAAACAACTCAAACAAACTGCGAAAAAAGATAAAAAGGTAAACTCAGAATCTCAAAAGCAAAAAACTTATGTTCTTTACTTTGCAGGAGATATGAGTGCTTCAGCTGTTGAAAATTTACGCGAGGAAATATCAGCTCTCCTGACTGTTGCCCAACCCAAAGATGAAGTGGTGATTGTTCTAGAAAGTGGCGGTGGCATTGTCACAGGCTATGGTCTTGCTGCGTCTCAATTACAACGTATCCGTGATAAAAAACTTCATTTAACTGTCTGTATCGACCAGATGGCCGCGAGCGGTGGCTACCTCATGGCCTGTGTCGCACATCAAATTCTTGCAGCTCCTTTTGCGATTGTTGGCTCCATTGGCGTTCTTGTGCAACAACCTAATTTTCATCGTTTATTAAAAAAATATAATATTGACTATGAAATGCTTACCTCAGGCGAATATAAACGTACCCTATCGCTTTTAGGTGAAAATACAGAAAAAGGCCGCCAAAAATGTCTTGAAGAAGTAGAAGAAGTTCATAATGCTTTTAAACAACATATCGCATCTTATCGTCCGCAAATCAATATAGAGCAAATTGGAACAGGCGAACATTGGTTGGCTAGAAAAGCATTAGAGCTACAATTAATTGATGGTTTAATGACAAGTGATGATTACTTAATGCAACGTTGCAAAGAAAGTGATGTGTTTGAACTTAAACTTGAAAAAAAGAAAACATTAGCAGATAAACTACCTAAAATATTTTCTAATGGAATTAAAGGATTATTAGAATCTCACATCCAATCACCTTTACATTAGATTATGTAAAGGTGGCGTCCCCAAGGGGATTCGAACCCCTGTTACTGCCGTGAAAGGGCAATGTCCTAGGCCTCTAGACGATGGGGACATCATCAAGACGTGATGCGCATTATACAGAGTATTTTTTTTTTTGCAACACTCAAATTCAAAAAAATTGAATATTTTTTGGTGGAGCTAGGCGGGATCGAACCGCCGACCTCTTGCATGCCATGCAAGCGCTCTCCCAGCTGAGCTATAACCCCTAAAAAAGAGGCATGATTCTGACAAAAAAACATACTTTTGTCAAATTAGCATATGCCAAGCCTCAGAAGAAACCTTGTACGTGTGGTGCTGATGAGGGGAATCGAACTCCTGACCTACTGATTACGAATCAGTTGCTCTACCGACTGAGCTACACCAGCGCATTTTTGAAAAGACTAATATTGTATCGATTTTATCAATAATAAACAATATTTTGCTCTTTCTAAAAAGCTCATTTTAATATGCTTAAAATTTGACATTTTTCTTAATGTAAATTAAGCTTTTTTTAATGTTATTTTGTTTATGAGAGAAAAACCATGTCAAAAACATTTTCAATAATTTTAGCTGATGCTTCAAGCACTTTTTCACAATATTTTGCGTCAAAAAGCATTGTTGGTGACTATTGTTTTATCCCACAAAAAAAGTCTGCTCAGTCTACAAAGTGGCAGAATTTACTCTTAGAAGAATTTAATCCTCCAGAATATAGTTTTGAAGAAAAGCAAGATAACACAAAAACAAAAGTAAGAAGCAATCTCGGTGAAAGAGATTCCCGTGTTGAATCAGAGGATAGTGACCAGGGTGAACGCGTATAAATTCCAATAAAATCAAGGTTTGTAGGTGGTTTTTGTAGGGGCGGGTCTTGTGCCCGCCCGAAAATGCACAGTTTTTATCAATATTGGCGGGTAGGCACA
>JAJZTL010000106.1 GCA_021848965.1 Pseudomonadota bacterium | reverse complement strand
TATTTTTCTTGTCTGCAACACAGAATGAAAAGGTAAGCCCCAGGAGCACAACGAGTAATACGGGCAGTTTAAAAATGACATTCTTCATCTCATTGGATTTATTTGATTGAAATAACTGATCTTATTATTTTCCAAGTATTTAAGTACAAAAAACGAAATAATGTCGTATTTTTTTATTAACTCCGCCTTGTTTCTCTTTTTTACAAGTTTACAAGGCGGAATAATAAAATTTTATAAAATTATAAATTCAGTAGAACAGGAATGCTATAATTATGTTTTGCTTGACTAATTCCACTGATTAGTGCACCAATTCTAAAATAATAACCTTTCCCCTTTATCATGTTATTTGTTCCTATCTCAAGGGTAAACACTTTTTGAGGATCGACAATGCTATTAACAGAAGTTTGAACACTAAATGTATGAATGGAATTAGATACATTTGAATTACGATCGGCAAACAGTACAATTGATGCTACCGGGTTTTCAGCAACCTGTTGAAGTTTAAAGGTTGCAATAACTTTACTCTTATCCGCATTGGTTGTAATACTTACATCGTTAATTCGTATGTACGGAAGCGTTGTAAAATGATACTCTGTTTCTTCACTTATCTTAATTGTACTAGTCGGAACATCAAAAAAGTTACCACGAACCGCTTTAACTTCATAAGTACCAGCAAACATCAGCTTATTTTCAAAACTCCCGTCTGTTTTAAATCTCAAATATTGAATGATCGGATTTTCATAACCAAGTTCGGTATATTCAATTTGTGATCCATTTATCAGATCCTGAGGGATCGGTTCATTTGTACCACTATCAATAACACTTCCAAAAAAATGGGAGTTAGGGGAATTATAATTATCCATTGTACATGAATTAATCAATAAACCCAATATCATAAAAATATATAGAGGTATTGCTTTCATAATTTTACATTTAAATTATTAATACTGAGGATTCTGAATTAATTTGTTTGTTTCAATGCCAGGTATGCTTTTATAATAATACATGGGTCTAAAAGTTAATGGAGTAACTTTCATAGGATAGATTCTTACAAAAATATATTTCATTATTCTTAAATCGAATATGGGGGCTAGTCCTGTTTTCATATAATGATCAAATTTTTTGTGATATTCCCTTCTTCTTATAAGATCCCAATCCCTTTTATTTTCATAGGCCAGTTCTACTCTTCTTTCACGGAGTACATTTTCAAGAGTCAATGGAATATCGACTTGATGACCAGCTCTACGTCTGATTTTGTTAATTGCTTTTGCTGCTTCGCCAGCATCGCCCTTACCACTTTCCACTACTGCTTCTGCATAGTTTAAAAGAATCTCGGCATAACGAAAATCAATCCAATCATTATTTGCTTTAGTCATACTTCCATCCGGAACAAATTGTGAATCGAGGGTCTTTTTTAAATTAAAACCAGTTCTGCTCGAATTTGGATTTTTATCATCAAATCCGGAGTATAAATTTGCTGCCGAAGCGCCAAACGAATAATAGGTTACCCCACCAACAACTGTTTGATCAAATCGTCCTATCACGGGAGTGCCATCGGGTTTAATATAACCATCTTGCAAAATGAGTTTTGTATTTTTCCATATCGATCCCGGAAGGTTAACACTAGCAAACAGTCGGGCATCCTTATCATTAAAAATATCGATGGGATTATCAAAAGTCAGATATGTCCTGTTTGGATTATATCCCTCATAATTATTGATATCTCCATCGGTTGTAGTTACGATGGGAGAGCTATAACCCGGATTAGAATAACTTTCATAGGAGTCAATCAAGTCTAATATTGGATTAATACGTCCAGGATGAGGCCATGTACCAGCGGTTTGAGCAGGCTGACCCCAATAATTCCAACTATGTCCATGTCCAATATCGTTATATCCTTTCAAAAAGATCACTTCGTCCAGTGCCACATTTGGATTTTCAAACATCATTCTGTAATTTTCTGAAGCTTCAACAGGATTGGCAGGTGACTGTTTATAAAGGGTAAAAGGCCCCTCTTTCATAATCTTTTCGGAGGCAGCTATACATTGCTCATAATATCCATCAGCATCAGAAGAAGACATGCCTACAAGTCCATCATCCACAGCTTTTCCTGACAAAGGAGCCTCATTCCAGTATTTAGCAACTGAAGCTGCATGAAGGGCAGCCCTCGATTTCAATGCCAATGCTGCCCATTTTGTAGCAGTTCTTCTGGTTCCATCTCCATTACCAAGGAACATGGCTGCAGAATCACATGTTGCCATTACAAAATCCCAAGTCTCTTTTTCCTTACTTCTTGAAACATAAATTGCATTTTTATCAGAAACATCAGCATTCTTCGTTATAATTGGCACGCCTCCGTATCTCTTAGCTAACGCGAAGTAAGTATATGCCCGCATGAAATATGCCTGTCCTTTTAGTTCTTTTTTCGCTTTCTCATCTATGGTAGTTAGTTTTGGAATATAACTAAAAAGAGAATTAATATCCCTGTTAAACTTGTAGCCTGCAACCCACCAAGGGTATTGAGCTTCCGGAGAATTCATGTACTCGGAATTTATACCATTGTCATTGAGTGTCATAGAAAATGAACCAACATTATTGCCCACAAAATTAAATCCTGCATTTGGGTCTGATTTGAAATCTTCAATAGGCAATTGTGAATATAAATTTGCAAGATAGGCCTTCCTTCCTTCCTCACTAAAGAATAACTTATCTTCACTTATTTTATCTGTTGGATTCACATTTAAATAATTCTTGTCACAATTAACATTGCTTAAAACAACAACTATTAATAATAAATACTTAAAATATTGTTTCATATCCTAATTGCATTAGAAATTAATATTTACACCGATACTATATGTTTTCATGATTGGATAGATCCAACCTAATTGTAAAAATCCTGGTTGAGTCTCAGGATCAAAAGCTTTAAGATATTTATCAGTCAAGGTAAAGATATTGGTCGCATTAAAATACACTTTCAGATCTTTAATCCCGATTTTATTAAAATATTGGGAATTAAAGTTATATCCCAATGTCAAATTCTTAAAACGAAAATAGGATGCATCACGTCTGAAGAGTTTGTTCTCATTATATAACATTCCTGTATTAGTTGCTGTACGCACTGCAGGCCACTCACCTGCTATCCATTTACTGTTTGGATTGTAGGGATCGGCCATATGCCATCTATCCATAAAATAAGCAGGTAGATTGCTATCATCCCCTGGGAAAAATGGCATTGTATATGCGTGCGTATAGTGTTTAGTGAACATAGCAGCTCCCTGAAACAAAATACTGGCATAGAAATTTTTCCAATCTACATCAATGGTTGATCCGTAATTCATTTTTGGGTTATCGTCATTAAATAATGGCATTAAGTCATTACCATCGATTACGCCATCTCCATTTCGATCCGTGTAGTTTAAATCCCCGGGTAATACATACTTGTTACCGTTAGCCCCATTCTGAACAGGAGCAGTTTGAATCTCTGCATCTGTATTAAAACGACTGGCTATATCATAGCCCCACACAACATCGCTATAACGGTATGGAGCCCCTATAGAGCTACCCCAAAACCAATTACTTCCAGTTGCATATCTATATTGATTCCAACTGCTGCCAAAAGGTGGGTGTTCTACATAAAGGTTCATCTTACGATTATAATTTATATTCCCTGATATATTATAATTTACTTCTCTAATTTTGTTATGATAATTAAAAGAAAATTCGATTCCCTTAATACGATCGCTGTTTAGGTTTTCCTGCGGAAAAGTTCCACCAAAAGTATTAGGAACGCTAATACTCCGGTATGCAAGTAATCCTGTTCTAGTTTTTTGATAAATATCGGCAGTAAACGAAAGTTTATTATCAAATAATCCCAAATCAATGCCTATATTTATGATTGTTGAATTCATCCATGTGAGGTTTTTATTTACAATACCAGGAGAAGCTATCCCCTGAGTTTCCTTTCCGTTTGTAAACTCCCAATAACCTCCTCCTGATGTAGAGAAACCAGCCAAATATTGAAAAGGAGCGCCTGCATCCTCTCCTATTGTTCCATAGGAACTTCTAATCTTCAGATTGGATAAATTCGGAAAATTAGTTTTCATGAAATTTTCCTCAGAAATTCGCCAACCGCCTGAAATTTGAGGAAAAAATCCCCATCTACTATCAGGATGATAACGATAGGAACCATCATATCTTCCTGAAAATTCGATAATATATTTTCCCTTGTAATTATAATTTAGACGTCCAATATAGGACCGGAACTTTTGTTCGACCTCATTGCCCCATGAAGTGGCATCCTTATTTGTAGCTTGGTCCAATTGATCATTTGTATAAAAATCGTAATATTTGTTGAGACCGGCATACCTCGTAAAATTATCTTTCTGCTCAAAAGCTAACATACCATCTATAGTATGATCATCTGCAATAGTGGTTTTATAATTCATTTGAGTCAAGAGAGTTAAATAAGAAGAATTATTATAGCCATTATATATTGAAGGCGGATTATTATATGTAGTAGATATATAAGTATCGTTCGCACTGTTGTAATCATACAAATTATAATTGATCCTTACATTCTTCCCCATATTAAACCTTTTTATATATCCAGCACTACCCTTCAATTCGAGCCCCTTTATAAAAGGAACTTTATAGATTAAATCAATTTGTGGCTCAAAAACTTGATCCTTATTCTGTGTATATCCACTTACATCACTCCGAGATTGAGGCACAGGATTTATGGATTGTCCGTCGGTGACCCTGTTGAAATAATTGGGATTATTATTTGCATAAACAGAATGGATCGGAAGACTTGAAACTATACCCCGCCATATGCTAAATATCCCAGCTATAGGACTTTTTGTTTCATCAAAATATCCTGAAATCCTGACGTTTGTTGTTAGATTATCAGTAAGTTTAGCTGAAATATTTGATCTTAAACTTAACTTGTCATAAAATATGTCATTACTTTTTAACAATCCGCCATCTTTAATTTTATTTATATTAATGTAATAGGAAATATTTTTACTCCCTCCTTGCGCAGATAAACTATATTCCTTACGTAAAGAATTCTTTTTAAAAGTTTCATTTTTCCAATCTGTACTTTCATATCCGGGACCCCCTGCTTTCCATTTTGCGAGTTCTTCCTTTGTAATTAATTCAGACAACCCTAACATAAGATTAGACTCATTTCGTAAGGTTAAATATTCGTAAGCATTTGCCATTTGTACAATATTAGTAGGAGCTGAAAGGCTAACATTGCTACTAAACTGAAATTCTGCTTTCCCTTCTTTCCCTTTTTTTGTAGTAATAATTATAACACCGTTACTTGCATTTAAACCATATATAGCAGCAGAAGCATCTTTAAGTACAGACATACTCTCTATATCTTCACTGTTTATCTTTTGGAAATCAACTGCACTAGTAATAATGCCATCTACGACGTATAATGGTGCCCCAAATCCACGGATATTAATTGAATTATTAAATGTGCCTGGTTGTCCTGAATTTTGTCTGATATTTAAACCGGATATTTTCCCTTGCAATTTGGAAACTAAAGCAGTTGACGTTGTTGCCTGAATTTCTTCATTATTAATGTTAGAAACTGCTCCTGTCAAATTTATTTTTTTCATTGTTCCATATCCAATGGCAACCACTTCTTCAATGCCAACAGTTTCTTCTGCAAGCGTCACATTAATGGTTGTTTTGTTGCCAACCGCGATATCCTGCATTTTCATGCCCACGAAAGAAAATTGTAAAATTGCGTTTGCCGGAATATTCGACAATGAATAATTTCCGTCGGCATCAGTAATGATCCCTGTAGTAGTACCTTTTACCACCACAGAAACACCTGGAAGTGAACCTCCTGATGAATCAGTTACTTTACCAGTGACCTTTTTACCTTGCTGTTCGCCCATAAAGGCCGGGGCCAAAACAATCTTACGGTCAATCACCGTGATCTCAACATCTCTTCCTCCAAAGATATTGTTAAGTACTTCCGTGATCTTTTGATCTTTGACGTTAAGGTCGATCTTCCGATCTACATTGATCAGTTCGTTGTTGTAGATAAAGAAGAATTCGCTCGTATTTTCAATGGCCTTGAGGGCCTCTTTGACCGTAACACTTTTCAAATCAAGTGTTACCCTCGTATTTTGCGAGTAGCTCCCGGTAGCAAACAAGCCAAGAGCCGAAGTCATCAGAAAAAATAGGGTTAGTTTCATAATAAAAAACAGTTGTCTCAGGAAATTCCCTGACAGAACTTCGCTGTCTTTAAATTTTTTTTTCATAGATTTGATAGCTTTTTTATTAATATTTAATTTTTGTTTGCCTGTTATTCAGATTG